>VBKF01000106.1 GCA_005888095.1 Deltaproteobacteria bacterium
AACCGCTGAAAGCATATAAGCGGGAAGCCCACCCCGAGATAAGGCATCCCCGGGCCGCAAGGCCCCTGAAGGCCCCTCGAAGACGACGAGGTTGATAGGCCGGGTGTGGAAGCGCCGTAAGGCGTGGAGCTAACCGGTACTAAATGGCCGTGAGGCTTGACCATAATTCTTTGCCTGGCGTGAGCTACCGCGCGCTCGCTCTCCTGATCCGTCCAGCTTGTTTTCCTCGCCAATCCGGTTTCCGGCGGCGATAGCGGAGGGGAAACACCCGTTCCCATCTCGAACACGGCCGTTAAGCCCTCCAGCGCCGATGGTACTGCACGGTCGCCGTGTGGGAGAGTAGGACGCCGCCGGATCTTGTCCCGAAAGCCCGGTTCCCGTCGGTGGGGGCCGGGCTTTCGTGTCTGAACGGAAGCGCGATGCGGCGACGCGCCGTCCTGCTCGGCGTGCTCCTCTGCGCCTCCACCGTACGGGCGGCCGAGGTCAGCTTCACGCTCACGGTCGACTACGAGATCCTCGGCCGCGCCCTGCGGGACGCGCTCGAGGCAGACCGTGGCGGCGAGGCCGTGCTCTGGGGCACCCGCACCGGCTGTCGCTCGCTCGTGCTGCGCGACATCGGGATCGAGCCCGGGGAGGGGCGCGTCCGCGTCGTCGCGCGCGGTACGGCCCGGCTCGGTTTCGGCTTCCTCGGCTTCTGCCTCGCGCCCGTCTCGTGGAATGGATACCTCGCCAGCCTGGCGACCCCCGAGGTCAGCGGCGACTGGCAGCTGTGGTTTCGCGATCTCGATTCGCACCTCTACGACGCCGAGCGGCGGCGGACGGTAGTGGCGGGCCGCCTCTGGGAGCTGGTGAAGGGTCGGCTCGAGGACCGGCTCGAGGCATTCCGGTTCGAGCTGGCGCCGCCGATCGACGAGGCCGTGGCGCTCATCCGGGCGTCGGCACCGCCCGAGCACTTGGAGCCCGTGCTCGCGGCGCTCCGCACGTTCCGTCCCCGCGGCGTCGCGGCGGACGCCGACGGCGTGAAGGTGCAGGTGGCCGTCGACCTGCCTCCGCCTCCGCCGCCCCCGGCCATTCCCGTTCCGGAGGCCCCGCTCACCCCCGAGGAGCTCCAGCGCTGGCAGGCCGCGCTCGAGAGCTGGGATGCCTTCCTGGTCTTCGTCATCAAGGATCTCGGCCTCAGCGGCCGCGATCCGACGGTGCGCAACGAGCTGTTCGACCTGCTGCTCACCAGCCGGTACGAGCTGCTCGCCGCGCTCGCGGGGGAGCCGCAGCCCGGCGTCGACCCGGTCCGCCGGCTCTTCCTGCATGCATGGGATCGCCTGCACGACGTCGTGCACCGCGCCGCGCTGCGCGGCGGGCTCGAGGGCCGGGCCCTGCGCTACGCGACGTTCCTCGCGGCGGGCGACGCGCTCGCCGCGGTGGACGCCGCCGGCCCGTCCCTCGGCCTCGAGATCTCGGCCGACGGGCTGCGGCGGCTGGCTCGCGTCCTCGAGCCGGAGTTTGCCGGCGACCCGCTGGCGTACTCCGAGGAGCCCGACCCCGCGCTCCGCGAGCTGTTCGAGTTCCACGAGCCGAACGCCGCGCCCGCGCTCGATGCGGAGCCCGCGGCGCCCCCGAGCGCCTGGTGGTGGCCGGGTCCCCGGGCGGCCCACGCCGCCGACCTGCCGCCGCCCGGGACGCTGGCCGCGCTGGTCCGGCGGCTCGACCGCTGGGTCCCGGACAACCACGAGCTGTCCGAGTACCGGGACGCGGTCGACCGGCTGCTCGACCACGTGGCTGCCGAGGCCCGCCAGCGGAACGCGCTCGACGCGCGGGTCGCGGACACGTTTCCGCACCTGGTCAAGGCCGTCGCCTGGCAGGAGAGCTGCTGGCGGCAGTTCGTGCGCCGGGGCGGCAAAGTGACCTACCTGCTGTCGTCGACCGGCGACATCGGCCTCATGCAGGTGAACCGGCGCGTGTGGCGCGGCTTCTTCGATCTCCGGAAGCTCCAGTGGGACATCGCCTACAATGGCGGCGTCGGGGCGGAGATCCTCGCCCAACTCCTGATGCGCTACGGCCTGAAGGAGGCCGACGAGCGTCTCGGCAACGCGGCCCGCGCCACGTACGCCGCCTACAACGGCGGGCCCAGCGCCTACCGTCGCTACCGGCTCGCTCGTGTGCCGCGCGCCCAGCGGGCCATCGACCGCACCTTCTGGGAGAAGTACCAGGCGATGGCCTCCGGACAGGCGCTCGACTTCGTGCTCTGCGCCGAGCGCTGGGGCCGCCCGCAGCCGACTCAGCTCTCGACCGCACCGCCGGGCTCGACGCCGAAGTGCTGCATCAGCTCGCGCAGCTGGCGCGCCACGTCGGCGATCGCCTCGCGCCACCTCTCCATCGCCTCGCGGCCGCGTGCCAGCTTCGTGTAGTCGCCCGTGGTGAAGCCCTGCTCGATGGCGTCGTAGCCGGCGAGCAGGCCCTCCCAGGCGGACACGTATCGTGCATGGATCTGCTGGACGTCCTTGGAGCGCGGCGCGTAGGCGCGCACGCCCTCGAGGTGGGCCAGGACGCGCGGCTGGTCGTCCCGGATCTGACGCCGCACCTCGGCCTCGTCGACGAACTGCGTGCGCAGGATGCGCTCGATGGTGCGCTCGGTCTCCGCCTCAACCGGCGCCCACGACTTCATGCGCGCGAGGTACGACTGCAGGTCGGCGCGCACCGCCCCCGGGGGACCGCCGCAGCCGAGCGCGAACAGGGCGAGCGGGAGAGCGAGCCGCGTCAACCGACGCCCAGGAACCGGCGCACGCCGCGCAGGAACACCTCGAGCTGGTCGTGGTGCACCCAGTGAGCCGCCCCCTCGATGGTCATGATCTCCGCCTTGCGGAAGGCGCTCGCCCGCCCGTCCGCCGCGGGGTCCGGCGCCCACGACTCAGCGCCGCGAACGAGCAGCACGGGACAGGTGATGTGGCTCCAGATCTCGCGCGCCTCCTCGAGGTTGAAGAGATAGGGCGAGACCGCCCGCACGAAGTTGTCGAACTTCCACGCGTAGGTCCCGTCCTCGTAGCGAAAGACACCGTTGCGCGTCAGATGCAGCGCCTGCTCGGCGGTGAGACGCGGGTTCGCGTCGCGCATGCGGGTGACGGCCTCCTCGAGGCTCGCGTATGCCCGGGGATGGCGGCGGGCGAGCCCCTGCATCTCCCGGATCCACTGGACCATGCGGGAGGATGCCGAGGCGGGCTTGCCGAGGCCGGGGGGCGGCCCGAGCCCCTCGATCGCCACCAATCGGGCGACGTGCTCCGGGTAGACGCCCGCGTACTGCAGGGCGACCGAGGCGCCGAGCGAATGCGCGATCACGGTGATCGGGAACAGATCGAGCGCCTTGAGCAGCGCCGCCACGTCGAGCACGTAGTCGATCATCGAATACGCGCTGCCGACCGCCCACGCCGAGTCACCATGACCGCGGAGGTCGGGCGCGATCACGTGGAAGTCGCGGCGGAGGTCGGCCGCCGCCCAGTCCCAGCTCCGGCAATGATCGCGGCCGCCGTGAACGAGAAGCAGCGGCGGCTTCTGCGCATTGCCCCAGTCGACGTAGTGCAGCTTCAGGCGCTGGGAGTAGAAGTAGTGGGACGTCGGACCGAGCACGCCGGGGAGTTCCGCCATCGGCGCTGGTCTAGCACGCGCCGCGCGGTTTGCAGAAGGGCGCTTTCCCGTGGCAGGTTTCCTGGCCATGCGCGGGCCACTGGAAGGCGTGCGGGTCCTCGAGCTCGGCATCTGGGTGGCCGTGCCCTCGGCGGCCGCCGTGCTCGCCGACTGGGGCGCCGAGGTGGTCAAGGTCGAGCCGCCCGACGGCGATCCGCTGCGGGGCCTCGCCGCGACGGGCCT
This sequence comes from Deltaproteobacteria bacterium, assembly GCA_005888095.1. Lineage (GTDB taxonomy): Bacteria > Desulfobacterota > Binatia > DP-6 > DP-6 > DP-3. Next base: position 3,859 of record VBKF01000106.1, read on the forward strand.
CGTGCCCTACCAGCCGGACATCAACCCGGCCTTCCAGCTCGACAACCGCGGGAAGCGCGGGATCGTCTGCGATCTCCGCCATCCCGAGGGGCAGGCCGTCGTGCAGGCGCTGGCGGCTCGCGCCGACGTCGTCGTCACCAACCTGCGACGTCGAAAGCTGGCGGCCCTCGGCATGGACTACGAATCGCTCCGCGCGCGGAACCCGCGGCTCGTCTACGCCAGTCTCACCGGCTACGGGACGGCGGGCCCCGAGCAGGACCGGGCGGCGTTCGACTATGCGGCCTTCTGGGCGCGCGCCGGTATCATGGCATCGCTCGGCGAGCCGGAGGGGCCGCCGCCGACCCAGCGCCCCGGGATGGGTGACCACATGACCGGACTCGGGCTCGCCGGGGCGATCGCCGCCGCGCTCTACGCCCGTGACCGCTCCGGCACGGGCCAGGAGATCCAGATGTCCCTCTTCCATGCCGGCATGTGGATGCTCGGGAGCGACATCCAGGCGGCCATCACGACGGGCTACTGCCACCGTCCCATGGGGCGGCATGCCGCGCCGAACCCGCTCTTCAACTTCTACCGCACGCGCGACGGCCGCTGGCTGCATCTGATCATGCTGCAACCGGACCGCCACTGGACGAGCTTCTGCCGCGCCATCGGCCGGGAGGACCTCTCCGCCGATCCCCGCTTCGCCGCCGCGCCCGTACGCTTTCAGCACTGCCGGGAGCTGATCGCCATCCTCGATCCCATCTTCGCCTCTCGTACGCTGGAGGAGTGGGCCGCCGCCCTCGACGGCAACGGCTGCTACTGGGGCAAGGTGCAGAGCGTCGAGGAGGTCTCGGACGACCCGCAGGCGCTGGCCACCGAAGCGTTTGCCCCGGTCGAGTTGCCGGACGGCCGTCCGCTGCGCATGGTGAGGAGCCCGGTCCGGTTCGCGGCCACACCGGCGGAACCGCGCGGCGCCGCGCCCGAGCTCGGGCAGCACACCGAGGAGGTCCTCCTCGAGGCCGGCTACGGCTGGGACGAGATCGGCCGGCTGAAAGACCTCGGGGTGCTCGGTTGACGCGCCGGGCGCTGGCGATCACGACGCTCCTGACCGGCTGCGCCGTCTCGCTCGGACCGGCGGCGCTGATCAGCACCGATGCCGAGGTGACCGGCGTGAAGCTCGTGTCGCGTGTCCGTGCTGGGCGTGCCGGTCCGAGCCGGAACGCCGGCGCTCGGCGAGGCCGTGGCGCAGATCCTGGCGGCCGACCCCGAAGGCAACGTCGTGATGCGCGCCGAGGTCACCTAGTCCGAGCTCGTGACGGGCGTCCACAATCGCCGCTGCGTGGAAGTGCGGGGGGACCTCGCGCGATGGTGCCGACGCTCAGGCTGCCGGCTGCGGCCGGCCACGCGCCCACGTCTCATTGAGCGCCACGTCGTCCTGGGTTGCGAGGGCCGACCCCGTGTGACAGAGAAACCGCCTACCACGACAGGGAGGACACGATGCCGCTTGGCCGCACGACGTCAGCCGCGCTGCTGGCTTTCGTAGTCGCGCTCGGGCCCACCATACCCGCGGGCGCAAAGGAGAACCCCATGGTGACGCTGTCGACATCGATGGGTGACATCAAGCTCGAGCTCTACCCCGACAAGGCACCGATCACGGTCAAGAACTTCCTCGACTACACCAAGGCCGGCTACTACGACGGCACGATCTTCCACCGCGTCATCCCCGGGTTCATGATCCAGGGCGGCGGGTTCACTCCCGACATGCAGGACAAGCGGGAAGGGCAGAAGCCGCCGATCAAGAACGAATCGAGCAACGGGCTCAAGAACGAGACGGGGACGGTGGCAATGGCCCGCACCTCGGTTCCCGACAGCGCCACGTCGCAGTTCTTCATCAACGTGAAGGACAATTCGTTCCTCGACAAGGAGAAGGCACAGGACGGCGTCGGCTATGCCGTCTTCGGCAAGGTCGTCGAGGGCATGGACGTGGTGCGGAAGATCGAGCAGGTGAAGACGGCGACCAAGGGCCCCCACCAGAACGTCCCCGTCGACGCGGTGCTTATCAAGTCAGCGAAGGTCGCCTCCGAGTAGGCTAATTCCTCCGGGGCCCCGTGCAGTGCTCGCGCGGCTGCGCCGCGCTGCGCGCTTCCGATGGCCCCGGACCCCGCGCCCGACCGCGGCGAAGCCGCGATCGGCTTCCTTCGCGTCACACCGCTCGGTGTCCCAACTAAATCGGCGGCGGCTCGAAGCCGCGATGCTCGCCGCCGGCGCCGGGCGGCGGGGGCTCCGGCAACGGCTCCGGCCTCGCCTCGCCGGCGACGTGGCGCGGGGTGAGGACCCAGTCTCCGGCAAACCCCCGATAGAGGATGGCGCGCGTCTGGGCGAGGTCGCCGCCGCCCGAGAACACGAGCTGGTCTGCCGCGGCCAGCACGCTCGCCCCGGCGAACGAGAGCTTGCACAGCAGGTAGCCCGGCAGGCAGCGCGGTGCGTAGAGGGCCGACACGGGCGTCAGGTTGGCGACGACCGCGCCAGCGGTGTACCACACGCGTTCCACCGCCGACCGCTCCTCCCACGGTACGTTGGCTGCCGTCACTCCGCCCGCCAGCGACGCCGCGACCGCCGCGGCCATCACGGTCCGGATCCCGCTCCGCATGTCGACCTCCGTGGTCGACGTCCGTGTATCGCGGCCGGAGCGGCCCGCGCAAGCGTCGCTATCCTCCGGCGATCTGAATCGACACGGCCGGGCCCGGCGCGACCTGGCCCGGTGCGGGCGCCTGTGACGTCTCGACCCGGATGCGGTCCGGGTCGATGCGGCCTTCGAGGAGGAAGGCCGCGGCAACCGCAGCGCTGCGGTCGGCCGCCAGCTCACGCAGCTGCTCGCCCGGCCACGGCAGGACGCTCGTCAATGCCTCCAATCGCGCGCGCTGCTCGGCCGCGAGAGGCGGCGTCGGGGCACCCACGCGGCGCGCTTCGAGATAGGCGCGCAACGGGTCGCGGCCCGTCGGGGCGAGGGCGGCGAGCACGGTCTCCTCCTCGAGCCGCGTGACGTCCGCCTCGGCCACCTCTCCCCGCACGCGTAGGGCCAGGTCGGGATGCAACGCCAGCACTCGCAGCACCTGCACCAACCGCTCGCGCCCCTGCTGGTCGAGGGTCCGTGCGCCCGGCGCGAACGGGATCGCTTCGAGCGCGACCTGCTCGATCCGTCCATCGCGAACGAACACCCGCCCGAGGGCGTTCAGCGGCGAGAGGACGGCCCCACGGATCGCGCGGACGGCGGCCTGCAGCACCAGCTGCCGGAGCGAGAACTGCGGTGACCTCAGGTTCCCGCCGAAGGGCAGGGCGAGCTCGATGTTGCCCCGGTAGTCCTTCATGAGGGCCAGGGCCAGCGTGAGCGGGATGCCGAGCTCGCGCTCAAGGAAGTCCTCCTCGACGCTGCCGCCCAGACCGAAGCGCGAGAGCACGATCCGGTTGTCGACGTCCAGCTCCGAGCGGTCGAGTGTGATCTCCGAGTGCATCGGAAGCGGCGGATGCCCACGCGGAGCGCCTTGCAGGCGAGTATGTCCTCCGGCCTGGCGGGATCCGGCGACTCCGTGCTGAAGTCGTCGATGTCGATCGCGCCGGAACCCGAGAAGCCCTCCGCCACCGCGTCCAGCGACAGGTGGGCGGTGGCGCGTCCCGAGACGAGCCGGACGGGAAGGTCCGCAACTGCGCTGAGGGGCGCGAGCTCGACGTCGGTGAGCCCCAGGTCTCCACGGACCCTCCACGGCTCACGCTCGAGGTCGCCGCTCACCTCGACCCGTCCACCCGTCCCGAGCCCCGCGGTCAACGAGAACGGCACGGGGGTACCCGCCTCGCCGACGGCGCCCAGCGTCGCGCGCTCGACCGCGAGCACGAGCGTCCGCCCTTCGCGGCGCGCATCGGTGTAGTGCCCGGCGCCGCCGTCGATCTCCGCACCCGTCCCGGTGACACGCCAGCCGGCGCGGCTCCCCTCCTGGGGGGAGGCCGATTCCCCGGGCTTGAAAACGCCCGGCAGGGTAACACCCCCCGCATCGCGGGTGAGCCAGACTTCGGGCTGCCGGAGGACGAGTTTCCCGAGCTGCACCTCGGACGACGTGACGTGGGCATCGAACCGCTGGAGCTCCAGCGAGCGCAGGCGAATGCCGGGCCGCCCCGATTCGCCTACCGCCAGGTCATCGGCGCGGACCTTCCCGCCGAACCGGCGTTCGGCTTGCTCGCCTCGTCGCCTCGCGTGGTACTCGAGCTGGAGGTCGACGACGCCCGCCACCTCGCGCGACGCGGTCCCGACCGGCACGAGGTGGAGGGTGCGGCCGACGTCGACATGCGCCGCGGCGAACTCGGCCCGCACCCGTTCCGCCGACCGAGTTCTGCGAAAGCTGCCACCGAATACGACGGTTGCGCGGTCCAGGTGACCGCGCAGTCGGACGGTCCCTCGCGCGACGCCGGACGCGGCCAGGGCTCCTTGGAAGTCGAGGCGGCGGATGCGCACGAGCGATGCCCCGCCGCCACGCGGCTCGAGGCGCAGGGTGGCCCTGCGAGCGTGGCCCGCGTCGAGGGTGAAGGGCGGTGGCGCCGATGGTGCGCCGGCCGCGCGAGGTGCCGGCGCCGCCCGCAGCGGCAGCCCCCAGCTCCCGTCGGAGGCGCGCAACCGGATGCGTGCGCGGTCGAGCGCCAGGTTTCGGATGCGGAGGCGGCGGCGGAGCACGTCGGTGAGGTAAATGCGCACCGTGAGGCGGCGGGCGCTGAGCGCCGGCCGGCCAGTGTCCGCGGCCACGCGCAAGGACCGCACGCTCCAGGTTCCCGAGAACGGGTTCCAGAATGCCCAGCCGACCCGGACGCGGCTGCCGACGGCCTGCGAGAGCCGGGGCGCGAGCAGGCGCCTGGCGAGGAGCCCGGGAGCGAGCGCGACGGTGAGGGCAAGGACGCCCGCCGCCGTCCCGAGGACGATCGCCGGCCGCCTCCGCCGTACCGCTGCCGTCTAGCGGGGCAGGAGCCGTGTGTAAACCACGGGACGATTGCGCTAAGGAGCCGCCATGCGACACGCCGCGCTGCTGGATCGCCGCCGCACCGTGCTCGTGCTGATCGACCTGCAGGAGGGGTATCGGGCCGCCCTGCACGCCTGGGACCGGGTCGTCGCTGCCAGCGCGCTCCTGGTGCGGGGCGCGGCGTTGCTGGACCTGCCCCTGCTGGTGACCGAGCAGTATCCCCGCGGGCTTGGCCATACGGCGGCGGAGGTGTCGACCCAGTTTCCCGCGGGACTTCCCGTCATCGAGAAGATGTCGATGAGCTGCTGCAGCGCCACGGCCTTCGCCAGCCGGCTGGAGGAGACGGGGCGGACACAGGTGCTGGTGGCCGGCATCGAGACCCATGCATGCGTCAACCAGACGGTGCACGATCTCGTGGCGGCAGGTTACGAGGCGCACGTCGCCCGGGACGCCACCTCGTCACGCCGTCCGGGCGACATCCGTCCCGCGTGGGAGAAGATGCGCGCGGCCGGCATGCTGCCTACGTCGAGCGAGCAGGCGTTGCTCGAGCTCGTTCAGACGGCGGAGGCGGCCGAGTTCAAGAAGCTGCAGCGGCTCCTGAAGGAGGCCCCGCTGCCGCGCGACGCCGACTGACATCGCGGAAGTCTCAGGGCAAAAAAAAGAGGAAGGGCGGAACGCGACCTTCCTCTTCCGTGGGCGAATCGAGAGACTCAGTGCTTGTGCTCGATCTTCTTGCCGAAGGTCACCTCACCCTTGTCCACCCGGAGCGAGAAACCGCATTCGGGGTTCGTGCACACCCAGGCCTTGAACAGCACGGAGGCCCCCTCCTGCCCGTAGTCGGAGAGCGGGATCAGGATCCCGTTGTTGCACTTCTGGCACTTCGGAAGTTCCATCAGCCCACTCCTCCCGCCAGACCCGCCCGTCGAGGCAGATCCGCTACAATTAGACGAACTTAGACAAACGCTGTCGCAGAATCAAGCGAACGAATGAGCCGCCGCCGCGGACGGGCACGGTCCGGGAGAGTGCCCCCGAGAGGAATCGAACCTCTACCCCAGGCTCCGGAGGCCTGTGTGATATCCATTTCACCACGAGGGCAGGGCGCCGGACACGGCGGCCCCGCGCGTATCACATGCGTCCGTCAGGGTCCAACCAGGGTCCAACCAGGGTCCCGCGGGACCTCAGACGGCCGTACCCGCCCCCGCACCGGCAAGCACACGGAGCAGGTCGTCGTGCAGGCGCCCGTTCGAGGCGGCCGTCTGGTCGCCCGCCAGCCGGTGAGGCCGGGCTGCGAAGTCGGTCACCCGTCCCCCGGCTTCCTCGACGATCAGCCGTCCTGCCGCGGTGTCCCAGGGCTGCAGCTTCCACTCCCAGAAGGCGTCGAGGCGGCCGCACGCCACGTAACACAGGTCGAGCGCGGCCGAACCGCCGCGCCGTACGTCCTGCGCCCGCGCCATGACCGCCTCCCAGAACCCGAGATAGAACCGCCCGTGCTGCCGGCGGTCGTAGGGGAATCCCGTCGCGACGAGCGCGCGCTCCAGCATCGCCGTATCGGAGACCGCGATCGGTGCTCCGTTGAGACGTGCGCCACCGCCCCGGACGGCCGTGAAGCTCTCGTCCCGCAACGGGTCGTACACCAGCCCCAGCAGGAACTCCTCGTCCCGGGCGAGGGCGATGGAGACCGCGAAGTGTGGATAGCCGTGGGCGAAGTTCGTCGTCCCGTCGAGCGGGTCGACGTACCAGCGGTGTCCGTCGCGCCCCGGGGACGCCGTCGACTCCTCGGCGATCATCCCGTGGTCCGGGAACGCGGCCTTGAGCGTGTCGAGGATCAACCGCTCCGCCTCCCGGTCGACCGTCGTGACGAGGTCGACCTCGGACTTGAACGACACCTGCTGCCGCTCGCCGTAGCGCGCCCGGATGAGGGCGCCGGCGCGGCGCGCGGCGACGTGCGCCGCACGTTCGAAGGCCAGCACGGACGGCCCTTGTGCCACACCGCTCCGGCGCCGGCAATCACGGGCCCCGCGGTTGACATCACGGGTGGCGAAAACTAGCATGCCCGATTCTCGGGGGTCCGGGCGTCTCAGCGGTTGCGCGTCTTGGGCGGTCGCCAAGCTGGTAAGGCACCGGACTTTGGATCCGGCAGCGAAGGTTCGACTCCTTCCCGCCCAGCTCGCCGGGAAAGCGTACTGAGGTCGGTGAAGGACGAGATCAAAATATTCGCGGGCAACTCGAACCGCGCGCTGGCAAACGCCATCAGCCTCTACGTCGGCGTGCCGCTGGGAGGCGCCGAGATCGGCCGCTTCAGCGACGGCGAGGTGCAGGTCGAGATCACCGACAACGTGCGGGGTGGCGACGTCTTCGTGATGCAGTCCACGTGCACTCCCGGGAACGACAACCTGATGGAGCTGCTCCTCATGTTGGACGCGCTGAAGCGCGCCTCCGCCAAGCGCATCACCGCCGTCATCCCGTACTACGGCTACGCGCGGCAGGACCGGAAGGTGGCGCCTCGCGTGCCGATCAGCGCCAAGCTCGTCGCGGACCTCATCACCACGGCCGGGGCGTCCCGGGTGCTGACCGTCGACCTCCACGCCGGGCAGATCCAGGGCTTCTTCAACGTCCCGGTGGACAACGTCTACGCCACGCCGGTCATCCTCGCTTACCTCCGCGAGCGGCTCGGCCGGCGCGATGCGACGGTCATCGCGCCGGACGCCGGCGGGGTGGAGCGCGCGCGCGCTTTCGCCAAGCGCCTCGACGCCAACCTCGCCATCATCGACAAGCGGCGTGCCCGCCCGAACGAGGTTGCGGAAGTGCAGATCGTCGGCCAGGTCGACGGCCGACACGCGGTCATCATCGACGACATCGTCGACACGGCCGGGACGTTGTGCGCAGCGGCGGAGGCCGTGCGGGCGGCCGGCGCACCCGCCGTGATCGCCTGCGCGACCCATCCCGTCCTCTCCGGCTCGGCGGTCGAACGCCTCGAGAGGTCGACGCTCGACGAGCTGATCGTCACCGACACGATTCCCCTCGGCCCGGACGCCGCCCGGCTCCCGAACCTGCGCGTGCTCTCCGTCGCGCCGCTGCTCGGCGAGGCGATCCGGCGCACGCACGACGAGGACTCGATCAGCTCACTCTTCATCTAAACCTTCATCTAGCGAGGACGTCACGCCATGGAAACGGTGGAAGTCCACATCGAGCGGCGAACGGGCAGCCGGAAGAGCGACGCCCGCAAGCTCCGGCGCAGCGGCAAGGTACCGGCCGTGCTCTACGGGCCGAAGCGCGCCACGGCCTCGCTCGCGGTGGACGCCGAGGAGGTCGAGCGGAAGCTCGCGCACCTCGAGGGGTCGCACCTGATCCGCCTCGTCCACGACGGCCACGCGCCCGAGGCGGAGCTGCACGAGAGGATGGTCCTGCTGCGCGAGATGCAGCGCCACCCGGTAACGGGGGAGGTGCTGCACGCCGACTTCTACGAGGTCAACCTCACCGAACGGCTCACGGTCTCCGTGCCGTTGCGCTTCGTCGGCAAGCCCGTGGGCGTCGTCGAGGGCGGCATCCTGCAACCCATCCAGCGCGAGGTCGAGGTCGAGTGCCTGCCGACGGAGATCCCCGAGTTCGTCGAGATCGACGTCTCGGCGCTCCGCATCCACGAGGCGGTGCACGTGGGCGAGCTGCGCCTGCCCGAAGGCGTGACCGCCCTCGGCGACGCCGCGCGGCCGCTGGTCACCGTCCTGCCGCCGACGGTCGAGGAGAAGCCGGCGGAGGCGGCCGAGGCCGCACCGGTCGAGGGCGCGCCGGCGGAGGCGGGCGCGGCGGCCGCGGCACCCGCCGCCGAGGCGGCGGCCGCCGGCAAGCCGGCCGCGGGCAAGAAGGGTGGCGAAGGGTAGCGCGTGTGGGTGGTGGTCGGCCTCGGCAACCCCGGGCGCCGGTACGCACGCAGCCGGCACAACGCCGGTTTCCGCGTCGTCGACCGGCTGGCGGCGCGCTGGGGCGTCGGAGTGGAGCGTGAGGCGCATCGGGCGTTCCTCGGAGAGGCGCGGCGCGACGGCGAGCGCGTGCTCCTCGTGAAGCCACAGACGTACTACAACGCTTCGGGGGAGGCGGTCGGGAGCCTCGCGCGCTTCTACCGCTTCGACGCGGGACACGTGATCGCCGTCCACGATGATGCCGACCTGGCGCTCGGCCGCGTCCGTATCAAGATGGGTGGCGGAGGTGCGGGCGGTAACCACGGCGTCGAGTCGCTGATCGCGATCCTCGGTCCCGACTTCCTGCGGGTGAAGGTGGGCCTCGGCCGTCCTCCGGCCGGCTGGGACACCGCCGACTATGTCCTGGGGCCCCCGTCCAGGGAGGAAGCCGAATCGCTGGCAGCCGCCGAGGAGAGGTCGGCGGACGCCGTGGAGCTCGTGCTCGCCCAGGGCCCGGAGCAGGCGATGAATCGCATCAACCAGAAGGAGGCTGCGCATGGCGGACCGCCGCTATGAGACGCTCGTCTTGATTCATCCCGATCAGGGCGACCCGGGCCAGAAAGAGCTGGCCACGCGCATCCAGAAGCTGATCGAAGAGCAGGGCGGGGCGGTGAGCCAGGTGCAGGAGTGGGGCCTCAGAGAGCTCGCCCACCCGATCGCCAGGCAGCACCGGGCGTTCTACATCCTCTTCGAGTACCGCGCCGCCCCGAAGGGGCTGGACGAGGTCCAGCGCACCTTGAAGCTCATGGATCCCGTGCTCCGCTTCGTGTCCGTCCGCCGGCCCGAGGGCGCCCCCCCGGCGCCGCCACGGCCGGCCAAGCGCGAGCGGGAGCGGGAGGAGGCGGAGTTCGAGGCGGGCGAGTTCGAAGGCCTGGGCGAAGGAGAGGTCTAGATGCCGAGAGACAAATCGGATCGCCGCGCCAAGGGCGAGGGACGGGCGCCGCGGCGCCGCGGGATGGGGCGTCGGAAGGTCTGCCGCTTCTGCGCGGACAAGACGATGCTCATCGACTACAAGGATGCGCGCGGGCTCGGGAACTTCCTCAGCGAGCGGGGCAAGATCATCCCGGGCCGGATCACCGGCACGTGCGCGCGGCACCAGCGCCAGCTGACCGTGGCGATCAAGCAGGCGCGCACCGTGGCGCTGCTGCCGTACGCCACCGCCTACCCGTAGAGGAGGACGCCGGGATGCCGATGCAAGTGATCCTTCGTGATGACGTGCCGAACCTCGGCAAGATCGGCGACGTCGTCCGCGTGAAGCCGGGCTACGCGCGCAACTTCCTCCTGCCCCGCGGGCTCGCCGTCGAGGCGAGCGGCAAGAACCTGCGCATGCTCGAGCACCAGAAACGGATCATCGGCGTCAAGGCCGAGCACGAGCAGAAGGCGGCGGACGCCCTGGCCGGCAAGCTCGAAGGCCTCGCGCTCACGGTCAAGGCGAATGCCGGCGAGGGGGGTCGCCTGTTCGGCTCGGTCACCAACCTCGACGTCGAGCGGCTGCTCGCCGAGAAGGGATTCCACGTCGACCGGCGCCGCATCGGCCTCGACGAGCCGCTGAAGCAGCTCGGCACCTTCCCGATCGTGGTCCAGGTCGGCCGCGCGGCTCGCGCCACGGTCCAGCTCACGGTGGAACCGGCATAAGATCAGGGTACCGCGCCGTCCATGCCGAGCCGGACCGAGTTCGAGGCGCGCGAGGCGGCGATGCTGGCCCCGTACGCGATGCCGAGCCGCGACTCGCGCGGCCGCCGGCACCCCGAGCCCGAGCACCCCTTCCGCATGGCCTTCCAGCGGGACCGCGACCGCATCATCCACTCGACCGCATTCCGCCGCCTCGAGTACAAGACGCAGGTCTTCGTCAACCACGAGGGCGACTACTACCGCACGCGTCTCACGCACACGATGGAAGCCGCGCAGGTGACGCGCACCCTCGCGCGCGCGCTCGGGCTGAACGAAGACCTCGCCGAGGCGATCGCGCTCGCCCACGACCTCGGTCACACGCCCTTCGGCCATGCGGGGGAGAGGACGCTCGACCGGCTGATGGCCCCGCATGGCGGCTTCGATCACAACGCCCAGAGCCTGCGCATCGTCGACCTGCTCGAGGAACGCTACCCGGCCTTCCGCGGCCTCAACCTGAGCTTCGAGGTCCGTGAAGGGATCGTGAAGCACTCGACGCGCTACGACCGGCCGCAGGTGCACGAGTTCGACGCCACCCTCGCCCCATGCCTGGAGGCGCAGATCGTCGACTTCGCCGACGAGATCGCCTACAACGCCCACGACATCGACGATGGCCTCAAGTCGGGGATGCTCGATCCCGACGAGCTCCGCTCGGTGTCGCTGTGGGCGGAGGCGATGGCGGCCGTCGCCCGCAAGGCTCCCGGCGCTCCCACGCACGTGCTGCGCTACCAGGCCGTCCGCGCCATCATCGACCGGCTGGTGACCGACCTCGTCGACCACCTCCTCGCGCGGGTGGCCGAGCGGCACCTCGACAGCCTGGCCGCGCTGCGGCGCGTGAAGCCACGGCTGGTCGAGTACTCGCCGGAGATCACCGCCCGGAACGCCGAGCTGAAGGCCTTCCTCTACGACCACCTCTACACCCATCACCGCGTCACCCGCATGACGCAGAAGGCGGACCGGATCATGACGGCGCTGTTCGAGATCTACGTGACCGAGCCCCGTCAGCTGCCGCCGCACGTCACCCGCCGCGCCCGAGAGGAGGGCGAGCCCATGCCGCGGGTCATCGCCGACTACATCGCCGGCATGACGGACCGCTTCGCCCTCGAGGAGTACAAGAAGCTCTTCGACCCCTACGAGCGCGTCTGATCGCTCAGGCGCCTGCCCACAGGCGAAGGAGCTGGTAGCGCGGATCGAGCGGCCGGAGCGCGGCCGCCTGCCGGATCGCCGCGCGCGCCTCGGGGGTGTCGCCGAGGGCCGCCCGCTGGCGTGCGATGCTGTAGTAGTGGCGAGCCAGGCGGGCACGGATGCGGCGTCGCCCGATCGTGCGCACCGCCTCGGGATCCTGGACCAGGAGACGCTCCAGGATGCGCGCGATGTCCTGCCGGCCGCCGAGCCGATCGCCGCTGTTGTTGGTGTCGTGCCGGCGATAGCGGAAGACCGCCCGGTCGACGAAGGTTGCCGCACAACGCGCGAACAGCCGGTAGCCGTACTCGATGTCCGGCTGCACGCGCAGGCTCGGGTCGAAGGGGCCCGCCGCCTCGAACGCTCGCCGGGGCACGAGTGCTCCCTGGAAGTAGACCGGGTAGCCCGCGAACAGCTCCACGGCCGTGAGGCGGCGGTTGAGGCACCGGCGCACGATCGCGGACGGGACGACGTACGGGCGCTCCGGCGGTGCGCCGTCCATCCGCTCGCCGTTGCAGAAGACGGCTTCGTAGGCGGGGTGCGCGCGCAGGAGGTCGAGCTGGAAGGCGAGGCGGTCGGGGAGGGCGACGTCGTCGGCGTCGTGAAAGGCGATCCACTCGCCGTGCGCCGCCGCGAGCCCCGCGTTGCGTGCGGCCGAGAGCCCGCCATGGGGAGCCCGCACGATCGTGGCGACCCCGGCGTAGCGTGCCAGCACGGCCCATGTGTGGTCGGTCGAGCCGTCGTCGACGACCACGAGGTCGAAGTCGCGGAACGTCTGCGCGAGGATGCTCTCCAGGCTCTCGGTGAGATAGGGGGCGCAGTTGTAGGTCGGGATGATGACCGAGATCAGGGACATGGCGCTCGGGGCGCGCGGAGCCTACGTGCGGGGTCAGCGGCAGTCAAGTTGACATGCCCTGGCAAGCCGCGTGCCTTGCCCGCACCCCCGCCGGCCGCTAGACGTCGGCTGGCTTCGCGATGGCCAACGTCCTGATCATCGGCCTCGACGGCGCGACGTGGCGCGTGCTCGAGCCGTGGGCGCGGGCCGGCCGCTTGCCTCACCTGGCCGGGCTCATGGCGCGAGGGAGCTGGGGGACGCTGCGCTCGACGGTCCCCGCGCTCACGCTCCCCGCATGGTCCTCGCTCACGACCGGCCGGAACCCGGGCGCCCACGGCGTCTTCGCGTTCCGGCGGCTCGCGCCCGACCGGTATGATTCGCCGGGCCTCGCCAGCACCAGCGACCTGCGGGCGCCGACGCTCTGGGAGATCGCCGGCCGCGCCGGCCGGCGTGCCGGCATCATCAACGTGCCGCCGTCGTACCCGATCCGCCCGCTGAACGGCTTCGTGGTGAGCTGCCTCCTCACGCCGCCCGGCGAGTGCTTCACGCATCCACCCGAGCTGGCGAGCGAGCTCGGCGGCTACCGGATCGACCTGCAGCCCCCACGCGGCGTGGCGCTCGACGAGGCGGTCAACCGCGAGCAGGCGCTCGCGTATCTGCAGGGGCTGCGCCGGCTCACCTCCGGCCGCACGGCGGCAGCGCTCCATCTGATGCGGACGCGCCCGACGGACGTCCTCGGTGTCGTGTTCTACGCGCCCGACCGCATCCAGCACTGCTTCTGGACCTACGTCGACGGCGGAGTGGCCCCGGACACCGAGGTCGCAACGGCGGTGGCGGGTGTGTACGCGGCGCTCGACCAGGGGCTCGGCGACCTCACGGAGGCCGCCGGCCCGGAGGCGACGGTCATCCTCGTCTCCGACCACGGCTTCGGTCCGAAGCCGTCGCATGCGGTGCACGTGAACCGCTGGCTGGCAGACGCGGGCTTCCTCCGCCAGCGCCCGCTCTGGACGCTCCGTCGCAAGGTCATCCGCAAGGTGTTGCCGCGTTCGTGGCGCAGCCGTCTCGACGTGATCGACCACATCCTCGTCCACCGGCCGCGGAGCCGCGCCTGGGCGGACACCCTCGAGCCCGGGACGGCAGCCGTCTGGATCCACGTGGCGGGCCGCTACCCGTACGGCTGCGTCGGGCCGGGAGCCGAGTACGAGGCGGTGCGCACCGAGATCGTGACCGGTCTCCAGGCGCTCCGCGGCCCCGAGGGCGAGCCGGTCTTCCAGGCCGTCCACCGCCGCGAGGAGCTCTACCACGGGCGATACGTCGGCGAGGCGCCCGACGTGACCGCGGTCTGCGCCCCGCGCTTCGGGGTGGTCTATCACAGCCTCCGCCGCGACCTCGGCCAGCGCGCGCTGTTCAGCGCCTTCCGCGAGGAGGGGTTCAGCGGCGCCCACGACGCGATGGGCATCTATCTGTTCGCCGGCCCGCAGGTTCGGCCGCACGGCCGGCACTGCGAGTACCCGATCGAGTCGATCGCACCGACCGCGCTCCATCTGCTCGGCCTGGCGATCCCACGCGGCATGGACGCGCCCGCCTGCACCTCGCTGCTCGACCCCGACTTCCTGCGCCGGGCGCCGCTGCGTTTCACCGATGACGGCCCGGATCCGACCGCGTCGAGCCCGGGCTGGAGATCGCGAGAGGACGAGGCGGTGGTCGCCGCGCGCCTCCAGGCGCTCGGCTATCTCGAGTGAGGCGCGCTCACTCCACGTAGCCGAGCGCCTGCAGGCGCAGCCGCAGCTCCTCGTCCTCGGCACCCGGCTCGGCCGCGGCCTCGGGTGCGACCCCGGGGGGCAAGAGGCGGAGGCCGACGATGTGACGGCCGACAGCCGCCGCGGCGGGAATCGCCATCGAGAGCTGTCCACCGCTGGCGCGCGCCGCGCCGAGGGTGACGTAGGCGCTGGCCGTCTCGGACGAAAAGCTCTCGCGGCGCCAGCGGGCAAAGCCGACGAGTCGGGGCATCGGCCGGATGGGGCGGGCCGCAGCCTCGACCTCGTACACGCCGTCCGGGGCGGGGACCGTGACGAGCAGGGGAGCGCCGTCGCCCGGCCGCAGGACCGTCACGCCTCGGCCGGACCAGAGCCAGCCCCGAACCCGCAGCGCGCGCCGCCGGGTGGCCGCATCGACCGGCGTGCACGATACCCGGGTCTCCGGGGCGAGCCGCCAGAACTCGGGACGGACGAGGAAGCACGTCCGCGGCGCATCGTAACGCGTGCGGCGGAACAGCGCCTCGCGTCGCGCGAGCCGCCGGTCGAGGCGCGTGCGCAGACGTTCGGCCAGCCGCGCCGCGTGTCCCTCGAGCCGCAGCCGGACGCGGCGCGCTCTCTCCATCCGGTACAGCACGACGTCACCTTCGCGGCGGGCGACGAACGAGCCGGCGATGTTCTCGCGCAGCAGATAGCGCGGGGTCCGGACAGCCCGATAGCTCTCCCAGGCGTAGTAGACGGCCGGCTTCCCGGCGCGGGACACGAGGCAGCCGTCCGGGCCGAGCTGCGCCCGGCCGTCCATCCCCGTGCCCGGTGGGACCGGGAGCCCGAGCAGCTCGAGCAGGGTCGGCGCCACGTCGATGTTCTCGGTGAAGCGGTTGCACACCTGTCCCGCAGCGACACCCGCGCCCGCGACGATCCACGGGACGTGGTGGACACCGTCGGCGAGCGAGTCGGTGTGATCCGTGCGTCCCTCCTCACCGAGCTCCTCGCCGTGATCCGAGGCGACGACCACGAGCGTGCGGCGGAGGTCCGCATCGTCCTCCCGGACGGCTGCCAGCAGGCGGGCGAGCTGCGCGTCGGTGTACGCCAGGCGCGAGTCGTACACCGCTGCGAAGTGGCGGCGGTCGAGGTCGCCGAAGTCGCGCGCGTCGGCGCGCAGCCAGCGGCGCCGCTCGCGGTGAAAGCGCGGCTCGCCATTCGGCTTGAAGCGCCGCCGCCAGTCGTAGCCCGCGACCGGGAAGCGCGGCTCGCCGTCCGGGAGGTAGCGCGGCATGTGCATGTCCATGAAGTGGACGTAGAGGAAGACGGGCCGGCTCCGGTCCCGCGCGCGCCAGACCGCAGCCGCCCGGTCGACGACGTCCCGCGCGTCGGCATGGCCGCGCGTCGCCTCGCCCTCCACGAGCTCCAGGCGGTCGAACTGACGCCCCAGATCGCTCGCCGCCACGAACCAGGGATGCGCGCTCACGCCGAGCGTCTGGAAGCCGCGAGCCCGCAGCACGGCCGGCAGGAAGGCCGCGGTCGGATCGCCCTGGCTGAACGGGAACTCGCGCGGGTGCTCGTTCGGGGTGAACGCCCGGAGCACGTTCTGGAAGTAGTAGCGGCCGGTCATGAGCTGGGGGAAGGACGGCCGCGTGGCATGCGAGTTCGCGAAGTGGCGGCGGAAGAGGGCGCCCGCCGCGGCGAGCCCGTCGAGCGTCGGCGTCGTCGGATGCGGGTTGCCCCAGGCGCTCAGACGGTCGGCCCGCGTCGCGTCGAGCATGATGAAGAGGACCGACGCGTCCTGCGGCATGCGCCCCGGTAGATTGCGGCCCGGGCGCTGTCAAGGCGGAGAGCCGTTGCGGCCTCCGAGGGCCTCCGCTATCGAGCCAGCGGACGTGGCCGAGGATCGACTGGTGAGCGTCATCGTCCCGTGCCACAACGGGGCGCGATTCCTCGCCGAGGCGCTCGACAGCGCGCTCGCCCAGACCCACCCGGCGACCGAGGTGATCGTTGTCGACGACGGCTCGGTCGACGATACGCCCGCGGTCCTGACACGTTACGCGGGCCGGGTTCGCCTGCTTCGCCAGTCTCGGAACCGCGGCCCCTCCGCGGCGCGGAACGTGGGCCTCCGCGTCGCACGCGGGGAGTACGTCGCCTTCCTCGATGCCGACGACCGCTTCCTGCCCGACAAGATCGCACGCCAGGCTGCGGTCCTGGACGCCCGGCCCGACGTCGGGCTCGTGTACTCGGGCTGGCGGTTCATCGACGAGCAGGGCCGCATGCTCCCCGGAGAGGGCAGGCCGCGCGGCGAGGGCGACCTCCTGCCCGCGCTCCTGCTCGGGAACCCGATCCACCCGCTCGCCGCCGTCGTCCGGCGCGCGCTGGTCGACGAGGTCGGGGGCTTTGACGAGACGCTCCGCGGCTGCGAGGACTGGGACCTCTTCCTTCGCCTCTCGCGCCACGGCACGCGCTGGGCGTCGGTCGAGGCGGCGCTCGGCGAATATCGCGTCCACCCGGCGCAGAGCCACGGCCAGACGCGCATGATGCTCGCGAGCGCGATCCGCGTCCTCGAGCGGTTCTTCGCAGACTCCGACCTGCCGCCTGCGCTCCGCGAGATGGAGGGGCAGGCGTTCCAGGCGGCGTATCTGCGCGGCGCCGCCGACTGTTACCGGGCGGGTCTGGAGGCCGACGCCGCCCGCGCGTTTCACGCCGCGGCCCGTGCCCGTCCCGACTTCCTCGGCGAGCCCGCGAGCCTGCGCGGCTTCTGCCGCGGCCTCATGCCCACGGGGGTCCAGCACCAAGACGTCGTCGTCACGCACTGGCGCGCCGTCACGCGGACGCTTCGCCGCGCGATGAGGACGCTCTTCCAGCGGCCCGGCCTCGAGCCGGAGATCGCCGCGCGCCGGGGCCGAGCGCGCTGGGCGGCGCTGCGCGTGGCGGCCCGCCTGGCGCGGAAGCGTCTGCGGTCGTTGATGGGGCCGGCGCGCGCCGGCCCGGGTGACCGCGGTCCGCGCGATCTGCTAGCGTCACGCCCATCCCCGTGACTCGCACGCTCCTCGTCGCGCTCGGCGGACTCCTCGGTTCCGTCGGCCGGTACTGGCTCGCCGGCGCTGTCCAGCGGCTCAACGGCGCCGAGTTTCCCCTCGGCACGCTCGCCGTCAACGTCCTCGGCAGCTTCGTGGTGGGCTTGGTCATGGCCCTCTCGCTCGAGCGCGGCGCCCTGCCGGCGAACGCCCGCATCTTCCTCGCCGTCGGTGTCTGCGGCGGCTTCACCACGATGTCGACCTTCAGCTATGAGACGATCGCGCTCCTGCGCGATGGGGAAGTGGGCCTGGGCCTCGGCAACATCGGGGCGACGCTCGGCTCCTGCCTGACCGGGGCCTGGCTCGGCCAGGTCGTCGGCCGTATCCTCTGAACCATGAAGATCGCCGGCGAGGGCAAGCTCCTCCGTATCTTCATCGGAGAATCCGACCGCCACCGGGGTCACGCCCTCTACGAGGTGATCGTGCGGACGGCCCGCGAGCTCGGCCTGGCGGGCGCGACGGTGTGGCGTGGCATCGAGGGCTATGGCGCCGCGAGCCGCATCCACACCGCCAAGATCCTGCGCCTTTCGGAAGACCTGCCGATCCTCATCGAGATCGTCGACACGGAGGAGAAGATCCGCGCTGCGCTCCCCAGGTTCGACGCGCTTCTGGGGGAAGCGGGGTGCGGGGGCCTGATCACGCTCGAGCGTGCGGACATCATCAAGTACACGCACGGCACCTCGTGAACGGCCGGCCGGGATAAAAGTTTACATAACGCCTCTTATCAGACGTTCCGCTGTAAGCCCCAAATGCAAATGTCCGGTTTCCCCAAAGTAGAAATGTCCGCCCTGGGCCCACAGTGGTGCCATGGCGGAGACGGTGGCGTTGACGATGGGGGAACTGGATCGGCTGCAGGTCAGCGGACGGCTGACTCGCGAGCATCGCGCCCGGTTGCCCACCCGAGATCAGAGCGCCTGGCCAGCGTCCTTCCGGCCGATGATGTGGCGGTGGCAGCGTACCGCGAGTGAGCCGGCGGCTATAATAACCGGGCCGTGAGCGGTCGCACGCGCCGAATCGGCGCTCCTGTCGTTCGGCTCTGGACCTAGCTGTCCGGGTACCGCGGCGCCCCGCCCCCCGGGGTGCCACGCGCGCGCTCCGGTGACTCGCGCGTCCGCCGAGCTTGCTCCTTGATCAGGCGCGCACGTTCACGCGCATGCTCCGCCAGCTCCCGCGCCGAGCTGGTGCGGAACAGGAGGGCGTGGAGCCGATTGCGCCGGTCGTGGATGAACTCGCGCCAGTCGTCCCGCGTGAGAGGCAGCATCTCCAGCGAGAACGGTACCACGGGCGTCAAGACCCTTTGGTACCCGTCGGCTCGAGGGAATTGATCCCCTCGGGCTTGCGCCTACGGCCGTGTGCCCGCGGCCACCTCGCTGCCCGGAGGTAGCTTCGAGAGGAGCAGCGTCCGGAGGTCCGGGTCCGGCTGCGACTCCTTCAGGAGGCGAGCGTAAATCTCACGCGCCGCGTCGCCGTGACCGGCGGCCTCCTGCAGGCGTGCCTCGCCGAGCAACGCGTCGTCACGATACGGCCCCTCGAGCGCTGCGGCCTGGGTGTAGGCCTCGAGCGCGCCGGCCACGTCGGCGGTGGCCTCCCTGGCATGCGCCAGGCCGTCGAGCGCCTCTTGGCGGAGGTAGTCGGTGGGCGGCCGACTTGCCAGATAGGCGCCGTATGCGGTGGCTGCGCCGGCCGCATCGCCCTGCCGGGCGAGGGCATGCGCGCGGTAGAGGCCGGCGAGGCGGCCCGACGGTGTCCGGGGATGGCTCTCGGCCACCGCCTCGAACGCCGCCGCCGCGTCCGCGAAGCGGCCGGCCGCAAAGGTGGTCTGGGCCGCGCGGAAGCCCTCTGCCGCGCGCCCGACCTGACTTGCACGGTACTGCGACACGGCGACCACGGCGGCTGCCGCCACCAGCGCCGCGAGCCCGATCCCGGCCGCGAGCTCGCGGTGGGCGCCGAGCCAGGCGACGGCCTGGTTGGTCAGGGTATGGAACTCGTCAGGCTGGCGGAGAGCCTTGCGCCGGAATCTGATTCGCCGGGCGTGTTCGGGCATGCGCGAAGCGGGCCGCCGACTACATCTTGTACTTGAAATCGTCGGGCGACATCTTCTCGAGGATCTCGGCCCACTTGTCCCGCGAGACGTTGGAGAGGTTCTGCTCCTTCCCCTCCTCCATCTGCTGCAGCACGCTGGAGGCCTCGAGCACCTTCTTGGCCACGTAGATGGGGCTCTTCGTCCGCAGCGCGAGGCTGATGGCGTCCGAGGGCCGGGAATCGAGCGTCAGCTGGCGTTCGTTCACGCGCAGGTAGATGAGGGCGTAGTAGGTGTTGTCCTTCAGCTCCGTCACCTCCACCCACTCCACCACCGCGCCGACCTCGTTGATGAGGGTCCGCAGGAGATCATGCGTCATCGGCCGAGCCATCTTGATCCCCTCGAGCTCGGTCGCCATGGCGGTCGCCTCGAGGAGCCCGATCCAGATGGGCAGGTTCAGCTTGTTGTCGGGGTCGCGCAGGATGACGATGGGGGTCTTGGTGACCGGATCGAGCGTGAGCCCGCCGACCGTCATCAGGATGAAGTTCTCACGGTTCATGCGGTCCCCCTGTGCCCCTCGTCTCATTGTGATGGACCCCATCCTGAACGTCAATGGTATGCGGTATCAGGCGGCCACCAGCCGGTCGATCACGCGGTAGAGCTGACCCAGGTTCCGGCATTCCTCCACCAGGGTACAGTGCGGCGCATAGTGGTCCATCTCGCTGTCACCGAACCCCCAGGTCATGCGGTTTTCCGGGTTCAGCCAGATGAGCTGCTTCGCCCGCTGGCGGATCTCCTTGAGCACCCAGTCGTGCGGCAGGTTGTAGTTGTTGCGGGCGTCGCCGAGCACGATCACCGTGGTCCGCTTGTTGACCGCCGCGATGTGGTCGCGATGGAAGGCCTTGAACGCGCGCCCGAAGTCGGAGTGGGCGTAGACGTTGATCACGTCGCCCCTGAGCGCCGTCTCGATCGCCTGGTTGATGTCCTGGTCCTCGAAGAGCCGCGTGATCTCGCCGACCTCGGCCACGAAGACGAAGCTCCGCACCTTGGAGTAGAGGTCCTGGAGCGAGTAGACGAACTGCAGCATGAAGCGTGAGACGTTCCGCACCGAGTCGGAGACGTCGCACAGGACCATCACCTGCGGCTTCTCCTTCTTGCGGTGGTCCCAGACGATGCGGAACGGAACGCCGCCGTACTGGAGGTTGCGGCGCAGCGTGCCGCTCGGGTCGAACTTGCCCCGCCGCGCGCGCCGGCGACGGATGGAGATCACGTTGCGCAGGCGCTGGGCGAGCTTCTGGACCGCCTCCTGCATGCGCCGGATCTCCTCCTCGGTGAGGTAGAAGAAGCTCTTGTCGGCGAGGGCCGCCAGACGCTCGTGGTCGCGACGGCCGACGTCCTGCCGCTCGAGCTCGCCGCGGACCATGGCCTTGATCATGTCGTTCAGGTCCTGCAGGCGGCGGTCCAGGTACTCGGCAAGCCGGCCCGCGTCCGCGCTGCCCTCGAGCTCGGCCTTCAGCCGCTCGAGCTCGCGTGCGAGCGCTCCGAGCCCGAGCGCACCGGCGACGGCGTGCGCGAAGCGCCCTTCCTGGAACCCCTGCTGGATGTCGCCGACGCGCGCCCGCTCGCCGGCCTCGCGCAGCAGGCGCTCGAGGCGGCCCCCGTCGGCGGCGAGCAGCGCACGCGCGAGCGGCGAGAGCTCGATCCCCCGCTCCCGGAGCAGGCGCTCGAGCTCCTCGAGGAGACGCTGGAAATCGGGATCGTCGAGGCCGAGGGCGCCGCGGGTGGCCGCCGTCGCCTCGGCGATGGCGTCGGCCAAACCGGAGAAGAAGAGCGCGAAGAGCTGCTCGAAGGCCGGGATGTCGATGGTCCGCTTCACCATGCTCGCCCGGAGCGTCGCCCGCACCGTCTCGCGGTCGCCGAGCCCGACCACGGAGAGCGCCCGGAACGAATCCATGTTCTCGGCCAGCGAGACGCGCAGTCCATTGCGCCGGAGCAGGTTCGAGAACTCGAGGAGCTTCTCGTTCATGGGGTACCCCGTCGCCCGCGGGGAGCTAGTGGAGGACGTCCTTGTCGCCCTCGAGGCGCGCGGACTTGAGCTTCGCCCGCTGCAGCTCGACGTGCTCCTTGAGCTCCTGCTGCGCCTTGCGGATGTCGCCTTCGTACTTGAGGATGATCGAGAGGGTCTCGGTGACGAGCGGCTCGTCGAGCGTCTTCACGTTGAGGAGCGTCAGGGCCTTCGCCCAGTCGAGCGTCTCGCTGATGCTCGGGGCCTTTTTGAGATCGAGCTTGCGGATGCGGTGGACGACGGTCACGACCTCGGCGGCCAGCCGCTCCGACACGCCCGGGACCTTCAGCTTCACGATCTCGAGCTCCTGCGCCCGGTCGGGGAAGTCGATGAAGAGGTGCAGGCAGCGGCGCTTGAGGGCATCGGACAACTCGCGCGCGTTGTTGCTGGTGAGCACGACGGTCGGGAGGTGGCGCGCGTGCAGCGTCCCGAGCTCGGGCACGCTCACCTGGAAGTCGGACAGCACCTCGAGCAGGAACGCCTCGAACTCGGTGTCCGACTTGTCCACCTCGTCGATCAGGAGCACGCACGGCGCCTCCGCGGTGATGGCACGGAGCAGCGGCCGCGGCAGGATGAAGCGGTCGCTGAAGAACACGTCGTCCTCGCTCGCGATCTTGTCCACCGCCTCCCGCAGCGAGCGGGCGCCGCCCAGCACCTCGCTGATCTTGTCCTTCAGGATCTGCGTGTAGAGGAGCTGCTTGGCGTACTCCCATTCGTAGAGCGCCTTGGCCTCGTCGAGCCCCTCGTAGCACTGGAGGCGGATCAGCTCGTGGCCCAGCGCCTGCGCGACCACCTTGGCGAGCTCGGTCTTGCCCACGCCGGCAGGCCCCTCGACGAGCACCGGCTTCTTCAGGTGCGAGGCGAGGTAGACGACGGTGCCGATGGTCCGGCTCGCGATGTACTGCAGCCGGCCGAACCGCTCGATGACGTCCTCGATCGACGCGAACATGGCAAGTCCTCGGCCCCGTGCGACGACGGGGCGTCCGTCGACGCTAACACACGGCCGTCGCCAATCCAAGGGACAAGTGCCTGATCTGTCGACGGTTGTTCAGCCTGCGAGCCACACGGTCTCGACGCGCGACGGACGCAGCGGGTGCAGCTGGTAGTTCCGCACCCGCGGGTGGCGGATGGCGAAGCCGACGGGGTGGAAGAGCGGCACCCACGGGGCGTCCTGCATGATGCGGACCTCGGCCTCGTGGAAGAGCCGGAACCGACGCGCGGGGTCGAGGAGCGGCTCGGCCTCGTCGAGGAGCCGGTCGACCGCGGGGCTCGCGTAGAAGGCGTTGTTGTTGGTCCCCCGGCTCCGGCTGTGGAGGAGCACGATCAGGAAGTTCGACGGGTCCGGGAAGTCGGCCTCCCAGCCGAGCAGGAAGAGCGGCACCATGCCCGGATGGCGCACCGCCTCGATCAGCGCCGGGAAGTCGACCGGCTTGAGCGCCAGCTCGACGCCGATCGCCCGCAGGTCCTGCTGGATCGACTGGGCGAGCCGCATCGATCCCTCGTCGCGTGACGCCCAGAGCGTCGTCGCGAAGCCCTGGCCGAGGCCGGCCGCCTCGAGCCGGGCGCGGGCTGCGCGCGGGTCGAAAGCGTAGCCCGGCGTCGAGGCGTCGTACCCCGGCATGTCGGGCGGCAGGATCGTGGTGGCGACCACGCCCCGGCCGTCGATCAGCTCGAGGAGCCTGGGCTTGTCGACCGCCATGTTGAATGCCTGCCGCACCCCCGCCTGGTCGAACGGCGGCATGGCGCAGTTGAGGCCGAGGTACTGCGTGCGCAGCGTCGTGCGCTCGAGGAGGAGCGGCTGGTAGCGCGGGTCGGCGACGACCCGGGCGAACTCGGCCGAGGGAACCCCCGAGATGTCGATCTCGCCGCGCTGGTACTTGAACCAGCCGAGCTGGTCGCTGAGCCCCACCGTCACCTCGATCCCGTCCAGGTACGGGAGCCCCGACCGGAAGTAGAGCGGGTTGCGCGCCAGCCGCATGCGCTGCCCCTCGACCCACTCCGCGAGCGTGAAGGCGCCGGTGCCCACGGGCTGGCGGCGGAAGCCGAGGTCCCCTGCCCGCTCCACCGCCTCGCGGTCGACGACCGACGCGAACGGCATGGCGAGCTTGTGAAGGAAGAGCGGGTCGACGGCCGCAAGCACGAACTCGACGCGGTCGGACGCCGGCGTCGTGATGCCGCGGACCTCCGTGACGCGGCCGGCGACGTAGTCGTCGACCCCGTCGAGGCCCGCGAAGAACTCGGCGCCCGGCGAGTGCAGTGCGGGCCGGAGCAGGCGTTCGAGCGAGTACTTGACGTCGCCGGCGGCGAGGACGCGTCCGCTGCTGAAATGTACCCCATGGCGGAGCGTGAAGGCGAAGCGCCGGCCGTCCGGGCTCACCTGCCACGACTCGGCGAGCTCGGGCACGATGTTCGTCCCGTCGTCGTAGTCGACGAGCGTGTTGAAGAGCATCTGCTCGAAAGCCCAGGAGCCCGTGTCGTAGCCGATGGCCGGGTCGAGGGTGTGCACGTCCTCGGCGGCGCCGAGCCGGAGCGTGCCGCCCGGCCGCGGGGTCTCGTTCGCACCGGCGGCCGGTCCCGCCGGCGGCGGATCGAGCGGCACAGCGCACGCCGCCATGAGGACGCAGGCGGCGAGAAGCCCTCCCCTCACCCGCGTCGCTCCCCGAGGAGATCGATCAGCCCGTAGCCCACGAGGTTGAAGCCGATCACCGCCAGCGACACCGCCACGCCCGGCAGCACCACCAGCCACGGCGCGACGGCGAAGTAGGTCTGCACCTCGCTCACCATGCGGCCCCACGACGGCGTCGGCAGCGGCACCCCGAGGCCGAGATAGGAGAGGCCGGCGTCGATGCCGATCGCTCCCGACATGCCGAGGGCGGCGAGCACGACGACCCCGGGCAGCACGCCCGGCAGGAGGTGGCGGACGATGATGCGGGCGTGCGAGGCGCCGAGCGCCCGGGCCGCCAGGAGGTAGTCCCGCTCACGGAGCGACAGCACCTCGCCGCGGACCGTGCGGGCGAACGTCGTCCAGCCGACGACGCCGATGACCAGCGGGATGGTGAGCAGCGACGGCGGCAGCACGGTCGCCAGCACGATCAGGAGGAGCAGCGTCGGCATGGTGAGGACGAGGTCGACGAGCCACATGAGCGCGGTGTCGACCGCGCCCCCGAAGTAGCCGCCGACGAGCCCGACCGTCACCCCGATCCCGAGGCTGAGCGTCATGGCGAGCCCGCCGACGAACAGCGACGTCCGCGCCCCGTAGGCAAGGCGTGCCCAGACGTCGCGCCCGAGCGTGTCGGTGCCGAGCGGGTGCGCGCCGCCCGGCGGCAGCGGGCCCGCGTAGTGGGGGACGACGATCGCGTCGGGATCGTAGGCCGTGAGCCACGGCGCCGCGGCCGCGACGATCCCGAGCCCGCCGACGAGGATCATCCCCGCCGCGAAGAGCCGGCGGCTCCGCTGGCGGGACCCGAGGCCGCGCAGCGCCGCCTCAGCCATAGGTCACGCGGGGGTCGATCACCCCGTAGAGCAGGTCCACCACCAGGTTGGCGACGAGCACCAGCGCCGCCGAGAAGAGCACCGTGCCGGCGAGGAGCGGGATGTCGAGCGAGAACACCGCCTGCACCGCGAGCCGCCCGAGGCCGGGCCAGTTGAAGACCGTCTCGGTGAGCGTGACCCCGCTCATGAGCGCCGCGACGTCGAGCCCGAGCAGCGTCACGACCGGGATGAGCGCGTTGCGGAGCGCGTGCAGGAAGTAGAGCCGGAGCGGTGGCACGCCCTTGGCGCGCGCCGTCCGGATGTAGTCGCTGGCGAGCGTGCCGCCGACGTTGGTGTGCACGAAGCGCGCGTAGAAGAAGAGCTCGACGATGGCGAGCGTGGCGGCGGGCAGCACGAGGTGACGGAGCGTGCCGTAGCCGCCGAGCGGCAGCCAGCGCAGCCGGTAGCCGAAGAAGTAGATGAGCACGTTGCCGAGCCAGAAGGTCGGGATCGAGAGGCCGACGAGCGTCGCGATGAGCACGCCCACGTCCGCGGCCGACCCCCGTCGCGCGGCCGTGACGATCCCGATCAGCATGCCGAGACAGAAGCCGACGGTGAGGCTCGCGAGCCCGAGGAGCGAGGTCGCGCGCAGGCGCTCGCCGATCACCTCCGCCACGCGCCGGCCGGTCAGGTACGAGCGCCCGAGGTCGCCGTGCGCCAGCCGCCAGAGGTAGCGCCCGTACTGCATCGCGAGCGGGTCGTCGAGGCCGAGGTCCTTGCGGATCGCCGCGAGCGTGTCCGGATCGGCCTTCGGGCCCGCGATCGACACCGCCGGATCGGCCGGCACGACGCGCACGAGGATGAAGAGGATGAGCGTCGTGCCGAGCAGCGTCGTGAGCGCGCGGAGCACCCGGCGGGCGAGATAGGCGGCCATCAGGCTCCGCGGCGCCCGCCCGCGTACGTCGTCGGGTCGGCCACGCCGGCGCGGGCGAACGCGGCGCGGCGCTCGGCGCACTTGGTACATCGCCCGCAGTGGCGGACGCCGCGCGGGCGCGCGCAGGACAGCGTGAGCCCGAGCGGCAGGTCGCGCCCCAGGCGAATCACGGCCGCCTTGCCGAGCCGGCGAAAAGGGGTCCGGACCGTGATCGGCATGCCGAGCGCCTGGCTCGCGCAGCGGCCGAAGGTGCGGAGGAAGCCCGGTGTGGCGTCGGGAAACGGATTGTCGCCGAGGAGCGCGAGCGCGAAGACAGGAATCCGGGCGCGCGCACAGTGCACGGCGGCGAGGCTTCCGAGCAGCAGGTTTCGACCCGGCAGGTAGTTGGACGCGAGCGCGGCGCGCGCCCCGGGCACGCCGCGCCCGGAAACGCTCCAGTGGCCCCGCCCGTAGAGCGGCGCCAGGGGAAGCTCGAGACGCACAAGGCGGGCGAGGCGGCCCTCGCGGCGCGCACCGAGCGCCCGGAGAAAGCGCCGCAGTGCGGCCTCCTCCGCCCGCTCCCACGCGAGCCCGCAGCGCACGTACACGGGATGCACCTCCTGGCGACGGGCGAGGACGCCCACCAGCACCGCGCTGTCGAGGCCGCCGCTCGCGAGGACGCAGACCCGTTCAGGCAATCAGCCGCCCACCGTCGACGTAGAACGTGGCTCCGGTCGAGAAGCTCGCCTCCTCGACGAGGAACCGCACGCAGCGCGCCACATCCTCCGGCTTCCCGAGGCGGCGGAGCGGCGTGACGCGCGCGATCGCCTCGCGCTCGGCGACCGGCATATCCTCCGGCGGCATGACGGGTCCCGGCGCGACGGCGTTCACCTGCACCTCGGGCGCGAGCTCCTTCGCGAGCGCCCTCGTGAGGCCGATGATGCCCGCCTTCGACACGCAGTACGGCAGGTAGTCCCGGTAGGGCCGCTCCGCCGCCCAGTCCGCGAGGTTCACGATGTGGCCGCTGCCGCGCCCGTGCATCGCGCGCCCGATGTGCCAGGCGAGCAGGAACGGCGCCTTCAGGTTGGTGTCGAGGCTCGCGTCCCATACCGCCTCGGTCAGCCGTTCGAACGGCGCGCGGAGGTAGTTCGATGCGCTGTTGACCAGCACGGCGAGACCGCCCGAGCGGCTCTCGGCCTCGCCGGCGAGGCGCTCGACCTCCGTCGCACGCGCCAGGTCCGCTCCGAGCGCGCAGGCCCGGACGCCGAGCCCCTCGAGCTCGCGCACGGTCGCCGCCGCGGCCTCCGCCGACGTGTGGTAATGGACGGCGACGTTCATCCCGCGCCTCGCGAGCTCGAGCGCGATCGCCCGCCCCACCCGCTTGGCCGCGCCGGTCACGAGCACCCATCGTCCCCGGAGCTCCACCGCGCGCGAGAATAGCGAAAGGCCCGGAGGGACGCTACGCGCGAGCGTCGAGCTCGGGCAGCAGGCGCGGCAGCGTGTCGGGTCGGCCGGCCACCACGTAGCCCGGCGCGCGGCGCCCGTCCGCCAGTGGCCCGAAGTCCACGGGCGCGCCGGAGGACAGGTAGACGAAGCAGCCGCCGACCGCGTGCAGGACGGCGCCCGGCGCCGCGAGATCCCAGAGGTGCACGTGACCGAGGAGCGCCGCTTCCGCGACCCCGCGGGCAACCAGCGCCGCGTGATAGGCCGACGAGCCGAGCGAGCGCACCTTGCCCGGATAGCGAACGCGATGGCGGAGATGCGCCTTGGCGTGCGCCACGATGAAGCGATCGCCGCCGGGATCGGTGGCGGCGGCGAGTGGCGGCAGCCGCGAGCCGTTCCACCACGCCTCGGCTCGCAGCGCGCTGTAGGTCTCCCGGACGCACGGCAGGTGGACGACGCCCGCGACCGGCTCGTCGCCGCGCAGGATGCCGATGCACACGCACCAGGTGGGAAGTCCCGCGACGAACGCTGCCGTCCCGTCGATCGGATCGAGCACGATCCGGTACGGCCCCTGCCCGCCGCGCGCCGCGCCTTCCTCGCCGAGGATGCCCGCCTCGGGCAGGCGTGAGCCGAGCTCGCGCACGAGGAACGCCTCGACCTCGCGGTCGGCCGCGGTGACGAGCGTCCGGTCCGCCTTCCGCTCGCTCGCCACGTGCTGGAAGTGGCGGAGCGCGAGCGCCCCGGCGTCGGCCGCGATCACCTCGAGCTCGGCGCGCTCGGGCAGCTCCATCGCCGCGCATGATCGCACGGCGCGGGGCCTTCACGCGAGGAGTTTGCGGAGCACGGCCAGGTTCCGCCGATCGTCGCGGTGGTCGTCCGGGTCGGGCGTCTTCGGCGTCTCGAGACACATCGGGAGGTCGCGAAAGCGGGGGTCCCGGAGGAGACGCCGGAAGGCGCCGGGCCCGAGCTCCCCGCGGCCGATGTGCTCGTGGCGGTCGACGCGCGAGCCGAGGCCCTTCTTGGCGTCGTTCAGGTGGAAGGCGACGAGCCGCTCGACGCCGACCGTCCGCTCGAGCTCCGCCACCATCGCCGCGTAGCCTTCCGCGGAGCGCAGGTCGTACCCGGCGGCGAAGGCGTGCTGCGTGTCGAGGCACACCCGGAGCCGGTCGCCGTCCGGCGTCTCGGCGACGAGCCGGGCGAGCTGGTCGAAACGGACGCCGATCTGCGTCCCCTGCCCTGCCGTGTTCTCGAGCGCGATCGTGGCCGGATAGCCGCGGCACGCGCCCAGCGCCTCGCCGAGGGACCGGGCGGCGGCTCCGAGGCCCGCCGCCTCCCCAGCTCCGCAGTGCGCGCCCGGATGCGTGACGAGGTACGGGATGCCGAGCCGCGCGCAGCGCTCGAGCTCGTCGATCAGCGCGCGCGTGGAGCGCCGGCGGAGCGTCTCGTCGGGCGACGCGAGGTTGAAGAGGTAGCAGTCGTGAGCGAGGACCGCGCGGATGCCGCTCGCGGCGCGCGCCGCCGCGAAGGCCCGCACGTCGTCCTCGCCGAGCGGCCGTGCCGCCCACTGCCGGGACGAGCGGGTGAAGAGCTGGACGGCCTCGCAGCCGGCCTGGCGCCCGCGCTCGAGCGCGCGGTGCAGCCCGCCGGCGATCGACTGCTGCGCCCCGAGGAGCGGCATTGGGTCATGATAGCGATACGCACTTCATCCTGTGGATCGCGCTGCGGTCGAAGCGGCTCCAGGCGTACCCCTGGATCGACCGCTGTTCGACGGGATCGTCATGGTCACGCGTTCGCGAAAGATCAGGGCCCAGGCGTGCTGCCTCCTCAACGACGGCACGGGCTTCCTGGTGGACGGCTGCACAGGTAGCGTGAGCCGCCCTGCTCACCGAAAGCACGCCGCGGGCATCACGCCTTCGCGTCGGGAACGCTAACCTCTTGAGGGCATCGCTGAGCGGACGTCCCGGCGGTAGTTGATGTGGCCGCCATGATGCTGCGTTGGTTTCTGACGGGATCGGTGTTGCTAGCGCTGGCAGCGGCACCGCCGAGGGCCACTGCGGGTCCGCTCGGAATGACCGGCACCGACGTGACAAGCCCCGACGGCGTTGCCTATACCCTCTACACGGGCAAGGTGGCGTCATTCGACGGCGTCCCGCTCGACGTCGACCTGACGGTGCCCCAGGGGCCGATCTCGCCGCACCCACTGCTCGTCATGATGCACGGCTGGGGCGGCAGCAAGACCGACTGGGAGTCACCGACGGTCCACAACACCAGCCCCGACCAGGACGGCTACAACAACGTCGCCTTCGTCGCCCGCGGCTATGCCGTCCTCAACTACACGGCGCGGGGCTTCCACGGCTCCTGCGGTCCCGAGGCCGGATCGGACCCCGCGTGCGCGAAGGGATGGACACATCTGGCTGACCGCCGCTTTGAGATCCGCGACACGAAGTACTTGGTGGGCCTCTTGGCCGACGCCGGGGTCGCCGTGCCAAGCCGCATCGGCGTCACCGGCGGCTCGTACGGCGGCGGGCAGTCCTGGCTGCTCGCGCTCGAGGGTGACCAGGTGAGCGTCGCCGATGCGGCCGATCCCGAGCAGGTGACGCTCCAGCCCTGGACGTCGCCGGGCGGGGTCCCGCTCCACCTCGCCGCCGCCGTCCCCAAGTATCCGTGGAGCGACCTCATCCACTCGCTCCAGCCGAACGGGCGCGCCTCCGACGGCGTCATCCTGCTCGACGGCGACCGCCTGCAGCCGTTCGGCATCATGAAGGAGTCCTGGGTCTCGGGGCTCTTCGCGCTCGGCGCCGCCACGGCCCGCTACGCGCCCGCCGGCGCGGACCCGACCGCGGACCTCGTCGTCTGGTACGACGCGGTGCAGGCGGGCGAGCCGTACCGCGCCGACAACCCGGCGATCGCCGAGGCGGCCCACCAGCTCACGACGTGGAAGTCCCCATACTACCAGGACGGCCTCATCGCGGCCGACGTCGCGGGCCACGACGAGGTCCCGGTGCTCGACGTGCAGGGCTGGACGGACTCGCTCTTCCCCGAGGTCGAGGCAAACGCGCTCGTGAACAAGCTCAAGCGCGCCGATGGTCGGTGGCCGGTGAGCGTCACCGTCGGCGACGTCGGCCATGCGATCGCCCAGAACAAGGCGAGCGACTGGCAGCCGATCAACGCCGCTGCCAACGCCCTCCTGGACCACTACGTCCTCCTCGGGAGCAGGACGCGGCTGACGAGCACCTTCTCCGCGCGCGCTACGACCTGCGACGCCACCGTGGGCGCGCTCTACAAGGCCGGGACCTGGGCGGCCCTCGCCCGTGGGCGCCTGCACCTCGCCGCCGCCGGCGGGTCGCAGGCGACGACCTCGGCGGCCGGCGACCCGCCGGGTGGCGCCGAGACCGACCCGATCGCCAACGGGAGCACGTGCATCAGGCTCGCGCCGGGCCAGTCGGCGGGAGTCGCCATGTGGGACTTCCCGGTGGCCGCCAACGCCATCCTGCTCGGTGCGCCGGTAGTGACCTTCGGGCTCACGTTGTCGGGGACCGACGCCGAGGTGAACACGCGCCTCTGGGACGTCGCGCCCGACGGGAGCCGAACGCTCGTGACGCGCGGCGCCTTCCGCCTCGCGGGCTCGTCGGGTCCGACGACCGTCGCCTATCCGCTCTGGGGCAACGGCTGGGTCTTCCGCGCCGGCCACGCGATCCGGCTCGAAGCGGTCCAGAACGATGCGCCGTACCTGCGAGCCGACAACCTCTCGTCGGCGATCACCTACCAGAGCGTCGCGCTGGACCTGCCTGTCCGCTGAGTAGCGACAGACGCACACCCGGCGCACGCAACGCGCGCCGCCGCGAAGGCGCGCACGTCGCTTGACCGCGCCGCGAGCGGTGGGGAATAAGCGCGCGTCGTGCAGAGGCTCAGGTTCCCGAGGCTGCCACCGGACGGGGAGTTCGAGCCAACGTCGCCTGCACCGCCGCCAGAAGTCCCGGCCCTCCTCCTCGGGCGCCGCGAGTTCCTTGCCGGACTCGGCGCCGTTCTCGTCGCACTGGCCTCCCCCTTCACACGGCTCCGGCAGGTCTACGCCGCGGCGCACGGGCGATTCTTCACCGCGCACGAGTTCGCCACGCTCGAGGCGCTCTGCGACCGCATCCTGCCCGCGGACCGCGACCCCGGCGCCCGGGACCTGGGCGCCGCAACCTACATCGAGCGGCTGCTGACGGCGTTCGACCGGCCCGTGCCCCTGATCTTCGCCGGTGGACCCTTCAGCAACCGTAATCCCTTCCCCGATAACGCCACCGGTACGCCGTCCAGCAAGCGGCCGAGGGACGCCTTCCGGCGCTTCATCCGCCTGACGCGCTGGCAGCGGCTGCGGTGGCGGGCCGAGCTCTTCGGCTCGGATCACGTGACCGGGGCCGCCTTCAACGATGCCGCCGCGGGCGGCCGCCTGCCGGGCCTCCGCCAGATCTACCGCGAGGGGCTCCGGAAGGTGGATGGCACGGCGCGCAGCATGGCGGGGGCCCCTTACACGGAGCTGTCGAGCGATCAGCAGGATGCGATCCTCGCCACCCTCGACCGGACCGTCTTCAAACCCGACGCGCGCCGCGGGATGAGCTTCGTCGACGTGCTGATCCAGCACACGCTCGAGGGCTGCTTCTCGCTTCCCGAGTACGGCGGGAACCGGGACGCCCTCGGCTGGACGCTGCTGGGCCTCGAGGGCGATGACCAGCCGCTCGGCTACTCGATCTACTCGGCCGCAAAGGACGGCTACAACGAGCGGTGTGAATCTCTGGCGTGGGGCGTTACGTCCCGCCCGGGCGGCGGGGCGGGACGCGCAAGCGCTGCCAGAGCCAGCGGGTCGCGAAGAAGCCCGCGACGGGCGCCACCGCCGCGCAGTAGTTCCAGGGTGAGGGCAGGAGCGTCCAGAGCAGAAGCGTCATCGGCCGGACTCGTCTCCCCCCGCTGTGACCGCCGGGAGCAAACACGATGCCGGCGGGAAGGGGTCCCGGGACATCCGGATGGCCTCCGTCCGTGCACGGTCGGGCGCCCCTGCGGCGCGGCCGCCCCGGCGGGCGGTAGGAAGGACCTCCGCTGCGGGCTATCATGCGCGCCGTGGCCGACGATTTCCTCGACGTGCGAGCGCATGGGTTCGCGCGGGTGGCGGTCTGCGTGCCCCAGGTCCGGGTTGCCGACCCGAGCTTCAACGCCGACGCGCACCTGACGCTCCTCGA
Organism: Deltaproteobacteria bacterium; assembly: GCA_005888095.1. Classification (GTDB taxonomy): domain Bacteria; phylum Desulfobacterota; class Binatia; order DP-6; family DP-6; genus DP-3. Next base: position 36,429 of record VBKF01000106.1, read on the forward strand.
GCGCGTCCTCGGACAGGGCGCGCACTACGCGCTCTGCCCCGAGCTCGGCCTCTCGGGCTACACGTGCGGCGACCTCTTCTTCCAGGACACGCTCCTCCGCGCCACCCTCGACGGCCTTGCCCGAGTCGCGGAGCGCACCGCCCGGTGGAACCTCCTGATCTCCGTCGGACTCCCCCTCGTGGTCGACGACCTGCTGTTCAACTGCGCCGTGACGCTCTACCGTGGCCGACCGGTCGCGGTGACGCCCAAGGCCTACCCGCCGAACTACCGGGAATTCTACGAGCTCCGCTGGTTCCACCCCGCCACCGACGCGCGCTCGACCGAGGTGACCCTGCTCGGCCACCGCGTTCCCTTCGGGACCGACGTGCTCGTCCGCGCCGGCCACCTACCCGACTTCGTGCTCCACACCGACATCTGCGAGGACCTCTGGACCCCCGTGCCGCCGAGCACGATCGGCGCGCTCTCCGGCGCCACGGTCCTGGCGAATCTCTCCGCCTCCAACGTGACCGTCGGCAAGTGGGAGTACCGTCAGGATCTCGTGCGCTCCTCCTCGGTCAAGAACCTGGCCGTCCAGCTCTACAGCGCGGCGGGCTTCGGGGAGTCGACCGCGGACCTCGCCTGGGACGGCCATGGGCTCGTCGCGGAGCGCGGCGAGATCGTCGGCGAGACGGAGCGCTTCTCCCTCACCGGCAACTCGGTGACCGTCGACATCGACCTCCGCGCGCTCGTCGAGGACCGCCTCCGCCAGAGCTCGTGGGGGCAGAACGCCGCGCACTACGGACGGGCACTGCGAATCGTCGACGTGGGTCAGGACGCGGACGCTCGCGACGCCGGCCTCTACCACCGCTTCCTCCGCCGTATCGAGCCCCACCCCTTCGTGCCGGCCGATCCGGCCAAACGCGACATCCGCTGCCGCGAGACGTTCCTGATCACGGCCACCTCCCTGGCCCGCCGGATCGAGACGCTCCCGGAAGACGCCCGCCGCGTGATCCTCGGGGTGTCCGGCGGGCAGGACTCGGCGCAGGCGCTCCTGGTCGCCGCGCACGCCATGGACCTCCTCGGGTTGCCGCGCTCACGCATCATCGGCGTCACGCTGCCGGGCTTCGGGACCTCGAAGCGGACTTACGCGAACGCCTGCGCGCTCGTGCGCGCGCTCGGCGCGACGCTGCGCGAGGTCGACATCAAGTCCATCGCCAGCGAGGTGTTCGCGTCCATCGGGCACGACCCCAAGGTCGAGGACGTCACCTTCGAGAACGTCCAGGCCTGGACGCGCAAGTTCCTCCTCTTCTCGCTCGCCTCGCACGAACGCGGCATCGACCTCGGCACCGGAGATCTCACCGAGCTCGCCCTCGGCTTCGCGACCTATGGCGGCGACCACATGTCGCACTACGGCGTCAACGCCGGCGTGCCGAAGACGCTGGTCTCCGAGCTCATCCGCTGGGCGGCCGAGACGATCTTCAAGGACGAGCCGGAGGTCGCGGCGGTGCTGCGCGGCATCCTCCAGACGCCGATCAGCCCGGAGCTCCTCCGCCTCGGGCGGAGTGGCGAGATCGCGCAGAAGGCCGAGGAGATCGTCGGCCCCTACGAGCTGCACGACTTCTTCCTCTACTACTTCCTGCGCTTCGGCTTCGGGCCGCGCCGCATCGCGCGCATGGCGCTCCATGCGTTCGAGGGCCGGTACCCGCTCGCCACGATCCGGCGCTGGCTCGCCGTCTTCCTCGAGCGCTTCTTCGCGAACCAGTTCAAGCGGGACTGCCTGCCCGACGCCCCGAAGGTCGGCTCGGGCGGCTCCCTCTCGCCGCGCGGCGACTGGCGGATGCCCTCCGACGCGTCGGCGGCCGCGTGGCGCGCCGAGGTCGACAGCATCCCGCAAGACGTCGGTGAGCGGCGGCCGCCTGCTCCTCGGACGCTGGCGGAAGCGCGCGCCCGCGAGCGCCGCACGGGCCCCCGCCGGCGTTAGCCGCCGCGGAAGACGATCAGACCGTGCGTCGGGTCGTAGGGCGAGACCGCGATCGTCACCCGATCGCCGGGGATCACGCGGATGTGGAAGCGGCGCATGCGCCCGCCGATCTTGGCGAGGAACTCCATGCCGTTGTCGCCCTTGACGCGGTAGTTCCCGCCGGCGAGCGCCTCGATGATCGTCCCCTTGATCTGGATCAGATCGTCGCGAGCCAAACGTCCTCCCGAAGCTTATCCGGCGTCGTTACCACAGCGGTCCTGGACCGGCAACGCTCGACGGGCTAGACGGCTCGCATGCCGGACGACCTGACCCGGCTGCTGTGCGACCCGGCGCGCCTCGGGCCATGGCTCGACGCCCAAGACCTGGAGGTAAGCCTGGAGGGGGGCCGGCCGCTCACCGTCGAGCGTATCACCACGGGCCACTCCAACGAGACCTTCCTCGTCCGCCGCGGTGGCTCGGCCTGGATCCTGCGCCGGCCGCCGCGCGTGCCGCTCGCGCCGACGGCGCACGACATGGTGCGCGAGGCACGCCTGCTGCGCGCGCTCGCCGGGACGGCCGTCCCCGTGCCCCGCCTCGTCGCCGCCTGCGCGGACGCGAGCGTGATCGGGGCATCGTTTCACCTGACCGAGCGCCTCGACGGCTGGGTGATCCGCGACCGCGTGCCGGAGCCGTTGCTCGCCGACGCCGCCCGGCCGCGGGTGGGCGAGGCGTTCATCGACGCGCTCGTCGCGCTCCACGCCGCCGAATGGCGCGCGCTCAGCCTCGAGGACTTCGGCCGGCCGGACGGCTTCCTCGACCGCCAGGTCACGCGCTGGACGCGACAGCTCGAGAGCTACCGCCAGCGCCCGCTGCCCGACATGGACGCGCTCGCCGCCTGGCTCGCGGGCCACCGCCCGCCCGGCGAGCCGCCGACGATCATCCACGGCGACTACCACCTGGACAACGTCATGTTCGCGCCATCGCTTCCGCCGCGCGTGATCGCCATCCTCGACTGGGAGACGGCGACGATCGGCGACCCGCTCGTCGACCTCGGGCTGGCGACGGCACTCTGGCCGGACCCGGACGAGGAGCACCTCCCGCTCGGCGAGGGGCTCGACCTTGCCAGGCTCGGCCTCGGGTCCCGGCACGACCTCGCGCGCCGCTACGCCGAGCGGACGGGCCGCTCGATCGCCCCGCTACCCTACTACCAGGCGCTCGGCCTCTTCCGGCTGGCCTGCATCCTCGAGGGCTCGTGGGCGCGGCACGTCCACGGCGCGGCGGACGACCCCGCGTTTGCGGCGCTCGGCGCGGGCGTGCCCGCGATGGCGCGGCGGGCGCGGCGTCTCTGCGGCGCCTAGAGATCTCGTCTAGAGCGCGCCTCGAGATGGAATCTCCGCGCGCGGCGCGCGCGGCCGAGCGGAGCGAGCGGGGGAGTGAGGACCCCGCGGGCTTCGCCCGACGGGGCGAGGGGCGGGGAGCCCCTCGCTGATCTAGATCGCTGAACGCCCGTCTACCGGTGCGCGTCAGCCCGCGAACCGCTTGAGCTCCCGCCGCGCGATGACCGTCTTGTGCACCTCGTCGGGCCCGTCCGCGAGGCGCAGCATGCGAAGGTCGCGCCACATGCGCGCGAGCGGCGTGTCGTCGGAGACGCCGAGCGCGCCGTGCACCTGGATGGCCCGGTCGAGCACGTTCATGCAGACGTTGGCGGCGACCACCTTGATCATCGAGATCTCCTGCCGCGCCTCCTTCTTGCCGACCGTGTCCATCTTCCAGGCGGCATGGAGCACCAGCAGCCGTGCCTGGTCGACCTCCATGCGCGACATCGCGATCATGTCCTGCACGAACTGCTTCTCGGCGAGCGGCCCGCCGAAGGCGACGCGCGTGTTGGCCCGCCGGCACATCATCTCGAGCGCCCGCTCGGCCGCGCCGATGGCCCGCATGCAGTGATGGATGCGGCCAGGCCCGAGCCGAGCCTGAGCGATCATGAAGCCCGCGCCCTCGGGCCCGAGCAGGTTCTCCGCCGGCACACGACAGTCCTCGTAACGGATCTCGCAGTGCCCCCCGCCCCCGGCATGTCCCATCACCGGTACCGGCCGGATCAGGTTGAACCCCGGCGCGTCGGTCGGCACGAGGATCATGCTCGCGCGAAGGTGGGGTGCACTGTCGGGGTTGGTGACGGCCATGACGATGGCGACGCTCGCCCCGATGGCCCCCGACGTGAACCACTTGTGTCCGTTGATCACCCAGTGTTTCCCGTCGCGCACGGCGCGCGTCCGCAGCAGCGTCGGGTCGGAACCCGCCACCTCGGGCTCGGTCATCGAGAAGCAGCTCCGGATGTCGCCTTCCAGGAGCGGCTCGAGCCACCGCTTCTTCTGCTCGGGGGTGCCGAACTCGGCCAGGATCTCCATGTTGCCGGTGTCGGGGGCGGCGCAGTTGAAGGCCGAGGAGGCGGCGAGGCTCCGGCCCATGATCTCGGCGAGCATGCCGTACTCCCAGTTCTTGAGGCCCGCGCCGTACTTCTCGTCGGGCAGGAAGAGGTTCCAGAGTCCCGCCGCCTTCGCCATCCGGCGGATGGTCACCAGCGACGGTGGATACGGCACCCCGGACCGGATGAGGTCGATCTCCGCCGCGATGGTCGGCTCGGCGGGGTACACGTGACGATCCATGAAGTCCGTGATGCGGGCCTTCAGCTCCTCGACTCTCGGCGACGGCGTGAAATCCATCTTCGACCTCCCGAAGTCTTCCGCTTACCGCTCATGCCGGGGCCGAGTCCAGCGCCCGTGTCGGTGAGCCGCCCGGGCGTCGCTCGACCGATGGTTGCCGGGAGATGGCCGCGCGTTGTACGGGTCTCGCGGTCTACACGATGGGTGCACTCTCCGCGCGTTGGTGTCTCGAACGGGTCGCCGCGTGGATCGGATGACCGGTCCCTTGCCCATCGTCGGTGTACCCGGCTCCCCCTACAGAGCCTCCATGCGACCGAACGTCTACCGCGTTCACGGCATGATGCAGTCGTACTTCACCCGCAAGATGACCGGGTATCTCGACTACAAGACCATCCCGTGGCTGTTCCGCCGCTTTCCGGGCGTGAGCCCGGAGGCGACGGCGGCGGGCTTTCCGGGTGGCGTGCCGACCGTGCAGACGCCGGCGGGCGAGTTCATGTGGGATTCGACGGCCATGATCCACCACCTGGAGCTGCGTTTTCCCCTCCCGTCCGTCCTTCCGGCAGACCCGGCGCAGCGCTTTCTCTGCTACGTGCTCGAGGACGCCGCCGACGAGTGGCTCTACCGGCCCGCCGTCGGCAGCCGCTGGTACTTCCCGGAGAACCACGCCGTCGGCGGCTTCGAGCTCGCGCGCGACATCGCCGTCAAGATGCCGGTCTCGTGCGATCAGGCCTATGCCGGCGTCGCTGCGCACGTGCGGAGCAGCTGCTCGCCTCTCGGCGTGACCGCCGACACCATCCAGCTCTGGGTCGACGACGTCCTGCGACCGTGGATGCGCGTCGTCGGCGCGCATCTGGCGCGCCGGCCCTACCTGTTCGGCGAACGGCCGTCGCTCGCCGACTTCGCGCTGTTCGGTGGCAACGCGGCGCACTTCGTCAACGATCCCCTCTGTCGACGCTGGACCGAGGAGGACGCCCCCGCCGTCGTGCAGCACACGCATCGTCTGCTGGAGCCAGAGGATCAAGAGTTCGGCGGGTGGGACGACCCGAACGTCGTGTCCGTGACGCTGACCGCGGTGCTCGCCGAGCTGGGTCGCCACTACCTCCCGTGGGTGAGCCGCGCGTGCGGCGACGGCGCCGCCGACGTCGTGTTCACGGGCGGTGCGCGCGTGGCGGTGCGGGCGACGGACTTCCTGCGCGACGCGCGCGCAACGCTCCTCGCCCGCTACGTCGAGAGTCGCTGCGGGCGGCTCGATGCCGTTCTCGATCGGGCGGGCATCCTGCCGTTCTTCGCGGACCACGTGGCACACGCGGGCTCGATCCCGGACTACCGCGAGCCGCCGCGACCGGCGCTGAACCGCCCGTTCCCTCCGGCGGACGCGTGAGGTGCAACGTCCCGTCTACGCCGACCTCATTCCGGGACGGCACCCTTGGCCGCGCCCTGCCTCTCACGCTATGACCCGCTCCATGCCGCGCTTCGATTTCGATCCGGCTACGCTCCAGGTAATGCCATCCCCCGAGCGCTTCGCGGCCTTCGCCGAGGCGCTCGACAGCCTGACGCTCGCGAACCTGACCGACCGGCTGGGTGAAACCTTCGGCGCCCGGACCGCCTTCATCATGGAGCAGCCACTCGCCCTTCCGGGCGCGGGGCGCACCACGATCTCCTTTGCGGAGCTCGCGGGGCTCGTCGCGCGGGCGACCGGGGCCCTCGCCGCACTCGGTCTCGAGCGCGGCGACCGCGTCGCGCTCTGCACGCGGAACCGCATGGAGCTGGTCGTGGCGGAGTGGGCCGTGCTGCGCGCCGGGGGCGTGGCCGTACCGATCGGCGCCCGCCTTCCGGCCGACGAGATCGTCCGCATCATCGATGACGCCGGCGCACGGCTGCTCGTCACCGATCGAGCGGTCCTCGGCGGCCCCCTCGCTGGCCGCGCTCTCCGCGTCGCGCACCGCATCGTGGTCGACGGCGACGATCACCCTGGCGCCCTCGGTCTCGCGTCCCTTCTCGAGGCGGCCCGCCCGGTCGCACCGGCCGCAGTCGGCGAAGGCGATCTCGCCGTCATCTTCTACACCTCGGGCACGACCGGCCGGGCCAAGGGCGTCATGCTGACGCACGGCAACCTCATGTTCGCGACGCGAGGCAGCCTCCGGCAGACGGCCTGGATGGGTCCGCCGCCGCCGCTCCTCGCCCTCATGGTGATGCCGCTCGCCAACACCTCGGGCCACCAGGCCCTCCTCTTCTCGATCGTGCGCGGCACCACCGTGATCGTCCTCGACCGCTTCGACGCCCGCGCCATGCTCGACATCGTCGAGGGCCACCGCGTGAACATGCTCTCCGGCACGCCGACCATGTTCCGGCTCCTGTGGGAGGCGGGCGCGGCCGAGCGGGACCTCTCCTCCATCGTGTCCTTCGGTGGCGGGGGCGACTACTTCCATCAGGACCTGATCGACCGCTTTCGCACGCTGCCCCGCGGCGCGGACAGCCCCGTCTTCTTCGTCACCGGCTACGGCATGACCGAGACCGCTGGGCAGGTGACGCAGGCCTTCCCCGCGCCGGAGGTGGACGGCGACCTCGGCGTCGTCCAGCCCGAGATCGACTACCGCATCGTCGACCCGGACGGGCAGCCCGTCCGCCCGGGCGAGGTGGGCGAGCTCGAGGTGCGCGGCGCGAACGTCACGCCCGGGTACTGGCGGGCGCCCGAAGCGACCGCCGCGGCCTTCCACGACGGCTGGCTCCGCACCGGCGACATGGTGCGCGAGGGAGCTGAGCCCCGGCGGCTCTGCTTCGCGGGTCGCGCCAAGGACGTCGTCGTCTCCGGCGGCAACACCATCTACCCGCCCGAGATCGAGCGGGCGCTCCTCGAGCACCCGGCCGTGGCGCGGGCCGTCGTCCTCGGGGTGCCCGACGAGCGCATGGGCGAGGTCGTGGTCGCGGCCGTCGAGCCGCACGCGGGTGCTGTAGTCGACGAGGGGGCGCTCCTCGCCTGGATCGGCGAGCGGGTAGCACCCTACCAGCGCCCGCGCGCGGTGTACGTGATGGCGCTGGCGACCGGTGCGGATCTGAAGGTGAAGCGTCGCCTGGTAGCAGAGATCCTTCAGCGGCGCGGTTAGCCAGCTAGTAGCCACGGCGTGGCCGTCAACCTCGGCGGTGAAGCGGCCCCTGCGGCGGGTTCTACTTCGGGTGCGCCGGGGTGGGCATACCGGTGCCCGTGACCGTCCCCGACATGGGCACGTCGATCGCCAGCGTGACGTGCAACGGGACGACGCTCACCCTCTCCGGCACCACACCTGCCGAGGCAGGCGGCAACCGGTGCTCGGGCGGCACGAACCATCATAACGCGTGCACGGCGAACGCCGACTGCCCGGGCGGCGCGTGCAAGTTTCTGCGCTGCACGAACCCGGGCTGCCTGTTCGGCCCGCCGCTGCCGATCCCGGCCAGCGCCCACAACGCGGCAGCCATCAGCACCTGCGTCATCAACACGGTGTCGCAGAATGCGTCGGGGACGGCCGACTGCGGCACTGGTACCACGACGAGCTACAGCATCCCGCTCAGCTCGGCGGTCTTCCTGACCTCCGATCTGATGCTGATGCGGTGCTCGGGTGGGTCGAACCCGGGCGGCGACTGCACGGGCGGGGGCGGCTGCGGCACGGTCGCGGCGGGCGCGTGTCCGGGCGGCACCTGCGCCAACGACACCGGCCGCTGCACGACCGACGGTTCGGCGTGCTGCGCCGACACGGACTGCACGGCCGGGGGAACGTGTGAGACCGGCGCGTGCGCAGGCGGGGCGAACGCCGGCAGGGGCTGCATCACCGACGCCGACTGCCCGAGCAGCAGCTGCAAGACCTTCATCCAGCCCTGCCCGATCTGCAACGCGACGACGAACGTGTGCAACGGCGGCCCAAACCGCGGCCTCACCTGCACGCCGGGCGACAGCATCCCGAACGGCGATTACCCGACCAGCCACGACTGCCCGCCGCCGCCGCCGAACTTCATCGGCGCGCCGCCGATCGCCCTCGTCCTCGACTCGGGGACGATCAGCAGGACGGCGGTCGACCTGTCCGATCAGGTGAACGTGTTCTGTGGGTTCTGCAAGAACGGGGTCGCAGGGTTCGCCCGCACCTGCAACGGCTCGCCGACAGGCGCCCTCTGCTCGTGCGCGATCGGCACGCCCTGCGCCGCGTGCAGCGGGGCGCCGTGCCTCGCCGTGTCGTGCGCCTCGAACGCCGACTGCACCCCGCTGGCGACTAGGGGATTCGGGAGCTGCGGGCAGCGGACGCCGGGCGCCTTCACGGCGAACGACCTGGCGCGCACGATCGTCGAGCAGGGCGCGGCCGCCGGTCCGCTCACGACGGGCGGGGCGGCCGCGCCGGAAACGCTGGTCAGCATCTTCTGCATCCAGCCGACGTTCAACGCGCTGGTCGACGCGGGCTACGACCTGCCGGGGCCGGGCGCCGTCGCCCTCTCCGGCACCACGCAGCTGCAGTGATTCGTTCACGCGGGAGCCCGTGCGCCGGTGCGGGCTCCCGCGCCCGCACCGCCGCGCACGAGGTCCCTTCCGCCCACGTCGGCGGCTAAACCAGCCCGAGCTTCTGCTTCCCGTCCGGGCTGATCCGCGACGGATGCCAGGGCGGATCCCAGACGACGTCGACGCGCACGTTCGGCTGTCCGAGCGCCGCGACCTTCCGCCGGACGTCCTCGGGGATCGTGCGCGCCGACGGGCAACCCTGAGAGGTGAGCGTCATCTGCACGGCGATCGCCGACTCGTCGATGTCGATCGCATAGATGAGCCCGAGGTCGTAGATGTTGAGCGGGATCTCCGGGTCGAAGCAGTCGCGGATGGCGCCCACCACCTGGGCCTCGCTCACCGGCCCACCGCGGAACGAGACCGTGGTGCCGGCCGGCGCCGGCGGTGCGGGCGGCGGCGCCGATTCGTCCCGCACCCGCGGACCTGGCCACGTGTGCATGCCCCCCGAGAGGTTCAAGAGTCGGGTGTAGCCCTTTTCGCCGAGCGTCTGGCACGCCGCGGTGCTCCGTCCGCCGGCGGCGCAGGTGACCAGCATGAGCGTGTCGGGCGGCGGCAGCTCGCCGAGCCGATCGTCGAGCTCGTCGACGGGGACGAGGTGCGCGTTCGGGATGTGACCGTTCGAGAACTCGGCCGGCGTACGGACGTCGAGCACGAAGAGGCCGGACGTCCGCTCCCAGAGCGCCAGCGCGTCGGCCGGCTTGATCTCCTGGTAGGGCGAGCCGCGCAGGATGGTTACGCGCTCGGGCGCCTCGCCCCCGGCGACCGCCGCGAGGTGCGTACGTGTCACCGCCAGGCCGCGCTCGACGCTCGCCCGGAGCTCGTCCAGCCGGCGGCCGAGCGTGCGAGCCTCCGCCACCCGCTCTTCGAGGTCGCGCAGCCGGCGCGCGAGCCGCCAGCCGCCGGCCGCGACGACGGCGACGAGCGCGACGAGAAGGGCGTCGAGCATCGCACTGGATCATACCGTTGACACCTTTGCCGCGCCATGCTGTCGGGAGGCGCGATGCGCGCCATCCTGGTTCGCGAGCCGGGCGACGAGCGCGTCCTCGTCGTGGGCGACGCCCCTCGCCCACCGCTCGGCGCCGCCGACGTCCGCATCCGGGTGCGGACCGCCGGCGTCAATCGGGCCGACCTCCTGCAGCGCCAGGGGCTCTACCCGCCGCCGCCCGGGGCGTCGCCCATCCTCGGTCTCGAGTGCGCCGGCGAGCTGATCGAAGTCGGTCCCGCGGCGCACGGGTTGGCGCCGGGGCAGCGCGTCATGGCACTGCTCGCCGGCGGCGGCTACGCGGAAGAGGCCGTCGTCCACCACGGCTCCGTGCTGCCCGTGCCCGACGGCATGACGGACGAGGAGGCGGGCGGCTTTCCCGAGGTCTTCCTGACCGCCTTCTCGAACCTCTTCATGCCGCGCCTCGGCCACCTCGCACCCGGCGAGACCGCTCTCGTGCACGGCGGCGGAGGCGGCGTCGGCACGGCGGCGATCCGCCTCCTCCGCGAGGCCGGCCACCGGGTGATCGTCACCGCCGGCAGCGAGGCCAAGTGCCGGCGCTGCCTGGAGCTCGGCGCGACGGCCGCGATCGACTACCGGACGGAAGACTTCGCGGCGCGCGCCCGCGAGCTCACGGGTGGTCGCGGCGTGGACGTGGTCCTCGACCACATCGGCGCGCGCTACCTCGCCGCCAACCTGGCGGCGCTCGCGCCGGGCGGCCGGCTGGTCGAGATCGGGCTCATGGGCGGCGCCGTGGCCGAGCTGAACCTGGCCCAGCTCCTCCTCCGCCGGCTCGCCGTGATCGGCTCGACGCTCCGCTCTCGCTCCAACGAGGACAAGGCGGCGATCGTCGAGGGCTTCCGCGCCCGCTTCGGCACGGCGCTCGCCCGGGGGGCGCTCCGCCCGGTGGTGGACCGGGTGCTTCCGCTCGAGCAGGCCGCCGAGGCGCACCGGCTCATGCAGGCGAGCGAGCACTTCGGGAAGATCGTGCTGCGCGTGGCCTAGCGCGCCACCGGAAGGAGACGACGCATGGCGGAACAGACGGACCTCCTCGCGCGCGGACGCGCCGTGACCGAGCAGCTGTGGGGCGCGCGCGCCGGCGGACGGGAGCTGCCCGCCCAGAAGCTCGCGCCCGAGTTCTTCGCGCTCGTCACCCAGTTCGTCTTCGGGATGTTCTGGGCGCGCCCGAACCTGGACCTGCGGAGCCGGAGCCTCTGCACCGTGGCGCAGCTCGCCGCGCTCGGCCGCACCGAGGAGCTGAAGGGCCACCTCGCGGGCGCGCTCCGGCTGGGCATCCGGCGCGAGGAGCTGATCGAGATCCTCATGCAGACCGCCTGCTACGCCGGCGTACCAGCGGCGGTGCAGGCGCTCAATGCCGCGGCCGAGGTGCTCGCGAGCGCATGACGGGGTCCGGGTGGCTGCGCGCGGCGATCGTCGCCGTCTTCCTCGCGTGCAGCCTCTGGGGCCTCGAGCAGGACCTGCCCTACACGCCAGAGGTCGACGAGCCCAGCTTCGTCGTGCCCGCCGGCCGCATCGCGGCCACCGGCAACCTGAACCCGCACTGGTTCGGCCACCCGGGCTCGACGGTCATCTACCCGCTCGCCGGCCTGTACCACCTCTGGCAGGCCGCAGCGCATGGCGGAACGTGGCTCCACCCGACCCGTCAGATGGCCGAGACGTTCCGCGCGAGCCCGAGCGAGTTCTTCCTCATCGGGCGCCTCTTGATGGTCGCCTTCGCGGTGTTCGGCTTCCCGCTGGTCCACCAAATCGGCCGCCAGACCCTCGGCGAGCGCGCCGGGCTGATCGCCGCCTGGCTGACCGCCATCTGCCCGCTGCTCGTCGCTCACGCCCAGCTCGTGCGAACCGACACGGCGTGCTTCTTCTTCGCCTTGCTGGCACTTGCGGCGTGTCTCCGGCTTCTCGACGACGCCTCGCCCGGCCGCCAGCTGCTCGCCGGAGCCGCCGTGGGCCTGGCCATCGCCACGAAGTACTCGCTGGCGGCGCTGCTCCCGGTGCTGCTGGTCGCGGACATGCTCACGCTGCGCTCGACTCGGCGGCGCGACGACGGCTGGCTCGGCGTCGCGCTCGGCCTCCTCGCCGTGCCCGCGGCATTCGCCCTCACCTCGCCCTACTTCTTCATCGAGCTCCCAGCGGCGCTCGCGGATGTCAGGTACGAGACGTCCAAGGGCCACCTCGGCGCCGACACGCTCTCACCGTGGCGCAACCTGTGGTGGTACGTGACCCAGGCGCTCCCCGCGAGTCTCGGGTGGCCGGTGACGCTGGCCGCCGGCGCCGGCCTCGTGCTCCTCGCCTGGCGCCGCCGTCCGAGCGAGCTGCTGCTCCTGACCTTCGTCCTGGCAGTCATGCTCGAGCTCGCCTTCTCCCGGCTGCACTGGGAGCGGTGGCTCATCCCCATTTTGCCCGTCGTGGCGCTCGCCGCGGGCGGCGCTCTTTGCGACGGTATCGCGCGTCTGCGGCTCGGCGCGCGACCGGCGCGGGCCGTCAGCGCCGCCGCCGTCCTCGTCTTCTCGCTCGCACCGGCCTACGGGACGATCCGCCTCGGGCTCCAGCACGCAAACCCGAGCACGCGGCGCGCGGCGCGCGACTGGATCGTGGCGCGTGTCCCCGGCGGGAGCCACATCGCGCAGGAATGGTACACCGCCCCGCTCGTTGCCGACGACTTCTACGGCTACAGCCGTGACCGCTACGCTCCGGTGACCGTCGACTCGGGCAAGCGGTTCCTGGTGCTCGAGCGGCACGCGCTGGCCGACGGCCGGACGCTCGTCGACTACCGCCGAGAAGGGTTCGAGTACCTGGTGGCGAGCAACGCCATGTACGACCGCTACCTGGCCGAGGCCGATCGGTACGCCGCCGAGGCGGAGTTCTACCGGACCCTCTTCCGGGAGGGCGAGCTGCTCGAGCAGTTCTCGCCGTCGCGCGTGCGCGGCGGCCCCATCATCCGGGTATATCGGCTGGCGGCGCTCACGGCCCGCTCGCCGTGAACCTCTGGTCGTCGTTCTGCCTGGCCGCCGTGTAGCGTGTCTCCCAGCACTGCGTCGTGGCGCCGCTCCGGATGAGCAGCTGCACCGTCACGGGCAACGTCAGGCTCGGGTCGGGTGTGGCGAGGTTCGTCCCCTTCCCGGTCACCTGCACGAGGGCGCTCCCGGTGGGGCCGGCCTTGAGCCTGGCCGCGGTGACGCCGGCCGGCGTGGCCGCGCGGTTGCGGTACGCGAACCCCGTGCTCGTCGCCTTCCAGCACGGGACACTGCCGCAGGTTCCGCCCGCCGGCATCGACGCCTCGGTCAGCGGCTGCAGGCGGCCGGAGCCGTCGAAGATGCAGAGCGCGTAGCTGGCCGAGCCGTGCACGGGGTCCGCGAAGTCGCCGACGTCCGTGGCGGCGCCGTTCCTCCAGACCCATCGGATCGTGTCCCGCGTGTCGTCGACCTGGTCGCTGACCTGGACGGTGGACCTCCCGGGCTCGGCGGTGCGGCAGCCGGCGGACGGGCTCGCCGGGCACTGCGCGCACGTGCAGTCGGGGCGGCATCCTCCCGTGGCGCAGGCGCCGGCAGCCGTGCCGTCGCACTCCTCGCCCAGCTCGACGACGTCGTTGCCGCAGACGGGCACGGGACAGGTGCAGTCGGGCCGGCAGAGACCGGTGCAGAACGGCGCCGCCGTTCCGTCGCAATCCTCGCCGACCTCGCGCACGCCGTTGCCGCAGACCGGCGCCGGCGCATCGACGCAGGTTGGGCCGGCGAAGCGGAACCGGGCGATGCGCGTCCTCCACAGACCGTTGGCCGGCACGTACTCGTTGGTGTACCAGAAGGTGCAGTCATCGACCGGGTCGAGGTTGATCGAGCTGTAGTCGCCCCACCGCTCGTTGCCCTGCGCCCCCGTGCCGCCGACGATGGTCGTCTCCGCCACCGTCATCGCCCCGGCGGGATCGGCCGCGCGTCGCCCGGTGTAGCGGATGCCCGGAAAGACGCTCGGGCTCGTGATGCTGTAGCCCATCGCCAGGTTGCCGCCGCCGTCCATGGCGATGCTGCCGAGCCAGCGGTGGTTCGTGTCCGGCGCATAGGTGCCCTCCTGGAAGAGGCCCCACGAGCCTCCTCCGCTTCGCCGCAGCTCGAACCAGCGAAGGCCGCCGTGGTCGGTGCCGTCGACGTCCGTGACGAAGTTTCCGACCAGGGTCTCGTACCCGCCGAAGTTGCGGTACTGGGCCCGCCACATCACCACCTCCCGGATGGGATCGAGCGGCGTGCCGCCCGCCGGCTGCGGGAAGCACGAGCTGGGGCTCGCCACACACAGCTCGGAGTCGAATTCGGCCACCGCGATGGTCGCCGCGAGCGTGAAGGTCGAGCTCGCGGGCGAGCCGAAGTCCGCGTGCAGCTCCCACACCTCGAGGAAGTCCCTCGTCGGATCGTTCGCGCCGGGGTCGTGCAGCTCGTCGTCGCGGTGCCGCAGGAAAAATCCGGGCGCGCCGGCGGGCGGCGACGTCGATCCGTCGAGGTCGGCCGGCGTCAATGCCTGGAAGCCGAACCCGCCGAGGCTGGGAGCCGTGAAGCGTTGATAGCCGGCCGGGAGGCCGGCTATCATCCGCTCGCGGTCCAGCGCATAGGCGGCCGGCGCGCTCTCGTTGGTCGACACGTAGTAGGCATCCGGCCAGACGGCATACTTGGGATAGTCCGGGAACTCCTCCGTGCCGAAATCGTAGCCGAACCACCCGCCGCCGAGCGGATCGTTCGTCCGCGAGACATACACGCAGAGGTGGTTCCCCCGGCTGGCGAACTCGCTCATCAGCCAGCGGCTGGCGAGCGGGTCGAACAGCACGATGCCGTCGCCGAAGCCCGCGGCGCAGCGACCGTCGCCCGTCCAGAGGGTGCTCAGCATGGCGGGACCGGCGACGACGTTGCCCGTGGACTTGTCGAGCACGAGGAAGGCGCTGCCGCCCGCCGTGTTCACGAGCTGGATGTAGTGGGTGGGGCCGACGTCGCCGACCGTGTCGGGCGGAACCGCCCCGGTGAATCCTTGGCCGTCGACGTCGAGATCCGGCGGCGTGAAGAACGGGGACGCCGCGCCCGGGGGCGCACCGGCCGTCTGCACGTCGAGCAGGGCGTCCCGCCGTCTCTGGCGAGGACGCGCCGGGCGGGCCGCGCTCTCGGGGTGGGTATGGCGACGGGGCGGCCCGGGGACGATCGCATCGCCCGCATGCCAGGCACCGGCGGGAGGAAGCATCCGCAGGTCTCCCGCGAAGACGTGGGGGATGACGGGTGGACCGGCGGCGGCGCCCGCCGGCGGCGCGCCGCGTGCGGCCGCCGCCGCAACCAGCAATCCGGCCAGGGACACGGCGGTCACCACCGCGTGCCTTCGATGCGCGGCGGCGGCGAACCGTCTCTGAGCGGGCACGTGCACCTCCGGGGACCTGCCTGGCCTATGAAGACGCCCGCGGCGGCAGCCAGAGCGTCACGCCCGCCTGCCGTTCGATCAGCTCGACCAGGTCCGTGAAGTCGCGCTCGCCGAGCCCGGCGCTCACGGCGGCGGCGAGGGCGTCGGCCACCGCGGCCCCCAGCGGCGTCGGCACGGCCGCCTCGCGTGCCAGGTCGAGCAACAGCCCCGCATCCTTGGCCGCGAGCTCGAGCGCGAACTGCGTCGGCCGGCCGCGCTCGTTGATGCCCTCGACCATCCGGTCGGTGAAGAAGTTGCCGGCACCGCCTGTGCGCACCACCTCGACCATCGTGCGCAGATCGAGGCCCGCCTTGGCGGCAACGGCGAGCCCCTCGAGCGACGCCCAGGTGGCGGCGAAGGCGAGCAGGCTGTTGACCAGCTTCGCCGTGTTTCCGGCGCCGAGCGGGCCCAGGTAGAACGTCGCCCGACCGAGCGTCTGGAGGAGCGGGAGACAGCGCTCGTAGACCGTCCGTTCGCCGCCGACCATGAAGACGAGCTGGCGGGCCCGCGCGCCGACGGCGCCTCCGGTGAGCGGCGCCTCGAGCAGGTGGCGCTCCGCGGCCGCGAAGCGATCGCCCACCCGGCGCACCGTCGCGGGTGCGTTGGTCGTGAGGTCGACGAGCACGGCGCCCCGCGGCGCCGTCTCGAGCCACCCCCGCGCCACCGTCTCCATCACGACCGGCGTGGGCAGCGACGTGAAGGTGATCTCGCTCCGCTCCGCGACCTCGGCCGGGCTCGCGGCGACGGCGGCGCCGGCGGCGACCAGCGGGCCGCAGCGCCGGGCGTCGGGGTCGTGCACCGCCACGCGGTGGCCGTCGGCGAGGAGGTTCATGGCGATGGCGCCGCCGATGTTGCCGGCGCCGATCACGCCGAGGCGTTCGCTGTTCGCCCGCAATCGATCTCCTCAGCCGGCGGCCTGGCCGGAGACGGCCGCCGCCCGCTCGAGGCCGTAGAGGCGGGCGGGATTCTCCCACAGAACCTTCCGCTTCGTCCGCTCCGAGAGCGTCCCCACCCCGACGAACTCCCGGATCGCGTGCGGGAACTTGCCGTCACCGTGCGGGTAGTCGCTGCCGAGCACGAGGAGATCGTCCCCGAACGCGTCGACCACGTATTTCGTCCCGCACTCGTCGACCTCGGTCGAGACGAAGCACTGGCGCTTGAAGTACTCGCTCGGCTTCATGCGGAGGTAGGGCGCGTCGCGCGGGCCGAAGTAGCCCTCCCAGTGCTCGTCCATGCGCTCGAGCCACCACGCGGCCCAGCCCGCGCCCGACTCGAGAAAGACGCAGCGGAGCCGCGGGTGCCGCTCGAGCACGCCGCCGACGATCAGGTCCATGCACGCGCCCATGTTCTCGACCGCGTGGCAGACCAGGTGGAGCTTCATCAGCTTGTCGTAGCGGCCGCGGCCGAACTGGGCGAGGTGCACGCCGGCGCCCTCGTGCGTCGCGAGCGGCACACCCAGCCGCTCGAGCTCGGCGTAGAGCGGCTCGAAGTCGGAGTGGTCGATGGTGCGGCCGTTCACGGGATTCGGGCGGATGAAGACCGCGCGCATCCCGAGCTGCTCGACGGCGTACACCGCCTCGGCGACGGCGACGCCCGGGTCGTGCAGCGACACGAACGCCGCGCCGACGAGCCGCTCCGGCGCGTGGGCGCAGAAGTCGGCGAGCCAGCGGTTGTACGCCCGGCAGATCGCGCCGGCGAGGCGCGGCGGAAGCCCATCCACCGAGGCGGCATAGAGGCCGCGCGACGGGTAGAGGACGGCGACGTCGATGCCCTCGATGTCGAGCGCCTCGAGCTGGCTCTCGGCGTCGAAGTTGCGCCGCGCCGCGAAGCCGTAGCGCGCCGCCGGCCCCGTCGTGTAGTCGGGCGCCTCGAGGGGCAGACCGCCCGGTACGTCGGGCAGCACGTGGCCGAGCACCTCCACGCTGAGGACGCCGACGCCGCGCGGCGCCTGGTGGCGGAACTCGGGATCGATGTAGCGCTCCCACAAATCGACGGGCTCGAGGACATGGCCGTCGGCGTCGATCACGCGGTAGTCCTGGTACATGCGGCGCTCCTCCGGACCGGCGCCTGGGGGCTAGCACAGCGCAGGCGGCGCTCACAAGACAGCCCCGACGACAGCCCCGACGTCCACCCGAGACCGGTGGCCCATTGCTGCCTGCTGGCGGATCTTGCATCGTCGCGGCATGGTGCACACGCTCCGCACCCGCCAGCTGCCCGGGGAGGCACGCGTGGGCCGTCTCATCGCGCCCGTCCCCCACTTCGACCTCGAGACCGCGCGCGCTGCCTGACGGTTGCGCACCGGCCGGACGTCGAGCGGCCGAGGCCATATGCCCTTCATCTCGGTCACCGGTCGAACGCTGGAGTACGAGTGGAGAGGCGAGTCCGCCCCCGGCAAGCCCACCCTCGTGTTTCTCCACGAAGGCCTGGGCTCGATCGAGCAGTGGCGCGATTTTCCGCTGCGCGTCGCGAGCGCCACCGGCTGCGCCGCCCTGGTGTACTCGCGCTACGGCTACGGGCAGTCCGACGTCCTGCAGGAGCCGCGCCCACCCTCGTTCATGCACGACGAGGCGCTGCGCTCGCTTCCGGAGCTGCTCTCCTCGCTGAATATCCCGGCGCCGGTGCTGCTGGGCCACAGTGACGGCGCCTCCATCGCCCTCATCCATGCGGGCGCCGGGCATGCGGTGCGCGGCTTGGTGCTGGAGGCGCCGCATGTCTTCGTCGAGGAACACGGCCTCGAGGGCATCCGCGAAGCGAGACGGGCGTTCGAGACCACCGACCTTCGCCAGCGCCTCGGCAAGTACCATCGCGACGCGGCGCGGACGTTCCGCGGCTGGAACGACGTGTGGCTTTCTCCCGCCTTTCGCCACTGGAACATCGAGAAGCTCCTTTCGGGCGTGCGCTGCCCGGTGCTCGCGATCCAGGGGGAGGACGACGAGTACGGCACCACGGCGCAGCTCGACGCGATCGCGCGGCAGGTGAGCGGGCCGTGCGAGCGCTTGACGCTGCCGGCGTGCGGGCACGCGCCGCACCGTGACCAGCCGGCGGCGACGCTGGCGGCCGTGGCGCGCTTCGTGAACGGCCTGGTCGGCGGCTAGGAGCGCGACCCAAGACATCTTGGGTCGCGAACCGGACGCGAGGGTGTTCCGTCGGGATCACGCCCGACTGTCCTGCCGCGGCTGGCGAAGCCAGCGCGGCAGACGAACACGCGCGTTTCCACGGCCGCCGCAGACCGCCCCAATCGCCAACCGGTACGCATGAGCGCCGCGAGACCTCTGGAACGGCGCGTGTCCGTTCTGCCGCGCTGGCTTCGCCAGCCGCGGCACGGCGGTCGCGCGTGACGCGAGCGCCACATGCTCGCGTCCGTGCCCGCGACCCAAGAAGTCTTGGGTCGCGCTCCTAGCGCGGCGGCATGCGCAGCGCGCCGTCGAGGCGGATCGTCTCGCCGTTCAGCATCGCGTTCTCGATGACGTGGCGCACGAGCGCCGCGAACTCGCTCGGCCGGCCGAGACGCGAGGGAAAGGGGATCTGCGCGGCGAGCGCCTGGCGCTGCGACTCGGGGAGCATCGCGAGCATCGGCGTGTCGAAGGTACCGGGCGCGATGGTCACGACCCGGATGCCGAGCGAGGCGAGGTCGCGCGCGATGGGCAGCGTCATGCCGACGACGCCGCCTTTGGATGCGGAATAGGCCGCCTGACCGATCTGCCCGTCGAAGGCGGCGGCCGACGCGGTGTTGATCACGACGCCGCGCTCACCCTCGTCGTTGGGCGCGTTCTTCGCCATCTGCGCTGCCGCCAGACGGGTCACGTTGAAGGTGCCGATCAAGTTCACCTCGATCACCTTGGCAAAGACGGCGAGCGGCATCGGCCCGTCCTTGCCGACCGTCTTCATCGCGGCTCCGACCCCCGCGCAGTTGACCGCCACGTGGAGCGCCCCGAAGCGCTCGACCGCGCGCGCCACAGCGGTGGCCACCTCCCCTTCGCTCGTGACGTCGGCCGACGCGAACAGCGTGCGTTCGCCGAGCTCGCGCCACACGTCCTCGCCCGCCGACCCCGGCCGGTCGAGGATCACCACCTGGCCGCCGGCCTCGACCAGGGTCCGTACGGTCGCGAGCCCGAGGCCCGAGGCTCCACCGGTGACGAGGGCGACGGTTCCCGCTGTCCGCATGGGACCTCCCATAGCGGCCCCGGAGCGCCAGTGCCAGCGCGCTTGCATGGTCCGCCCGACTCGGCGAGAGAGTAGCGAGGTGCGTCTCGACGTCCACGGCCATCCGCTCCACAGCCGCGCGCTCAGCGTCACGCTCGTCCAGCGCGGCGACGGCCGGCTCGACGTCGACGGCTCCGTCCTCGATCTCCGCAAGCGCGGCTTCGTGCCCGTCGGGGGCGACCTCCAGGCGAGCGGGGTCATCCATGACATGCGGCTCCGCGCCGTCGTCGATCCGGAGACCCTGCGGCTCGAGACGGTGGCGGCCGAGCAGCCGACCGTGGCCTTCGAGCCGTCGCCGGCGACGGGCGGCGAGTGCTGCCGGGACCCGATCGAGCGCGTGGAGGCGCTCGCGGGAACGATCCTCGACGCCGGCTTCAACCGCCGGCTGACCGACGCGATCGGGGGACCTCGCGGCTGCTCGCACATCCTGACGCTCGGACGGCTGCTCGGGTCCACGGCGGTCTGGGCACTCGCGCGCGACCGCGAGATGCACGGCGCCGACCCTGGCCGGCGGCCCGGCGAGCGCATGTTCCGTCGCGACCTGGTCGTGGATGCGTACGAGAAGCCCGATGGGACGCTCGCCTTCGCCGTGCAGCAGGGCGACCTTCACCTCGCGCCGGCCTCGCCGCTGGCGCCGCCGCTCGACCGCCTGGCCGCGTACGAGGAGGTGTGCATCCTCGCAGAGGTCGATTTCCCGACGCGGACGGTCACCCGGCTCAGGATCGCCGAGCGCTGCCGGGACGCGGCCGCGACGGCCGAGCCTGCCTGGTGCGAGCACCCGGAGCTGGCCGCGTGCCTCACCGGCCTGTCGCTCGGTCCGGGAAGCTCGCCGGAGCTGCTGCACCGGCTCGACAGGTCTCGGCCCCGCACGCCCGTGCGGGACGCGTTGCTGATGCTCGCGCCGACGCTGGTGCAGTGCCTGGCGGCGCTGGCCGACCGGCTCGTGGCGGCCGGCGCGAACCGGTCGCTCGCGGGGCTCGGCGGCCTCCCGGACTCCTGCTACATGTGGCGGCGGGACGGCGCGCTCGCGCGCGCCCGCGGCGGCTGAAGCGCGTGTCCGCTGCCATCCCTTCGGCCTGCGCAGCCTGCTCGCCACGCTACGCAGAGTCTCCGGCGAGTGCGACGTGCAGCGGCCGGCCTTGCCCGGGTTTTTCGATCAAGCTCTAATAGGTTAGATGCCGCGGGAGACGCCGGAGCGCGAGTCTGGGGTCGTCACCCAGAGCCGGCCGAAGCCGAAGACCAAGCCGCCGCCCCTCTACAAGGTGCTGTTCCACAACGACGACTACACCACCATGGAGTTCGTCGTGTGGGTGCTGCAGGCCGTCTTTCACCACGACGAGACGACGGCCACCGAGATCATGCTGCACGTCCACCGCCGCGGCATCGGCGTGGCGGGTGTGTACTCGCGCGAGATCGCCGAGACGCGCGTCGCCGAGGTGGAGCAGCTCGCGCGCGCCCACGAGTTCCCGCTGCGCTGCAGCGTCGAGGAGGCCTAGGGCGGTGCGCCTCAGCCGCGCCCTGGAAGCCACGCTGGCGCTGGCCCTCCGCGAGGCCCGCCGGCGCCGGCACGAGTACCTGTCGATCGAGCACGTCTTTTACGCCCTCCTGCACGATGCCGGCGTGGCGGAGGTCCTGAGCGCCTGCGGGGTGGATGTCCCGCGCCTGGAGCGCGAGATGGCCGCCTACCTCGACCAGCAGGTGGAGCAGCTGCCGCCCGGCCTCGACCAGCCCCCGCAGCAGACGCTCGGCTTCCAGCGCATCCTGCAGCGCGCCGCCGCCCACGTGCAATCCTCGGGCAAGGACGAGGTCGACGGCCGCAACGTCCTCGTCGCGATCTTCCGCGAGCCCGATTCGCACGCCGCGCACGTGCTCGCCGAGCGCGGCGTCACCCGGCTCGACGTGATCACGTATCTCTCGCACGGCATCGCCAAGGTCCCCGACGCTCCGGCCCCCGGCAGCGGCGACGAGGACGAGGGCGACGAGGACGACGAGGGGGGCGGCGCCCGGCCGGCGCGCGACCCGCTCTCCGCGTTCACCGTGAACCTGGTCGAGCGCGCGGCGGCGGGCCGCATCGACCCGCTGATCGGCCGCGCGCGCGAGCTCGAGCGCACCATCCACGTGCTCTGCCGCCGGCGCAAGAACAACCCGATCTTCGTCGGCGATCCGGGCGTCGGGAAGACGGCCATCGTCGAGGGCTTCGCGCTCCGGGTTCACGAGGCGCGCGTGCCGGAGGCGCTGCGCGACGTCCAGGTCTACGCGCTCGACATGGGGGCACTGCTCGCGGGCACGAAGTTCCGCGGCGAGTTCGAGGCGCGGCTGAAGGCGGTCATCGGGGCGCTCAAGGCGCGCCCCGGTGCGATCCTCTTCATCGACGAGATCCACACCGTCGTCGGGGCGGGCGCGACGCACGGCGGCTCGCTCGACGCGTCGAACATCCTGAAGCCGGCGCTCGCCTCGGGCGAGCTCCGCTGCATGGGCGCAACGACCTACCAGGACTACAAGAGCCACTTCGAGCGCGACCGTGCCCTCGCCCGCCGGTTCCAGAAGATCGAGGTCGGCGAGCCGTCGGTCGAGGAGACGCACGCCATCCTGCGCGGGCTCCGCGCGCACTACGAGGGGCACCACCGGGTGACGTACACCGACGGCGCGCTGCGCGCCGCGGCCGACCTCGCCGCCAAGCACGTCCACGACCGCTTCCTCCCCGACAAGGCGATCGACGTGATCGACGAGGCGGGGGCGGCGGCCCGCAGCCAGACCGCGGGGCGCCAGAAGAAGACGGTCCGCACGCGCGACATCGAGCACATCATCGCCACCATGGCGAAGATCCCGCCGCGCCAGGTCACGACGTCCGACCGGGACCGCCTCCAGACGCTCGACCGCGACATCAAGCTGCTCGTCTTCGGTCAGGACGCGGCAGTCGACACGGTCGCGTCGGCGATCCGCCTGGTGCGCGCCGGCCTCGGCCATCCCGACAAGCCGGTCGGCTCCTTCCTCTTCTGCGGGCCGACGGGGGTGGGCAAGACCGAGGTCGCGAAGCAGCTCGCCGCGGCGCTCGGCATCGAGTTCCTGCGCTTCGACATGAGCGAGTACATGGAGAAGCACACGGTCTCGCGGCTGATCGGCGCGCCGCCGGGCTACGTCGGCTTCGACCAGGGCGGCCTCCTGACCGACGCCATCCGGCGCACGCCGCACGCCGTGCTCCTGCTCGACGAGATCGAGAAGGCCCACCCCGACCTGTTCAACATCCTCCTCCAGGTGATGGACCACGCCACACTCACCGACAACACGGGCCGCAAGGCCGACTTCCGTCACGTGATCCTGATCATGACGACGAACGCCGGCGCCCAGGAGATGGCCGCCGCGGCGATCGGCTTCGGCACGCCGTCGAACCGCGAGAAGGGCAAGAAGGCCCTCGAGCGCCTCTTCAGCCCCGAGTTCCGCAACCGCCTCGACGCGGTCGTGCAGTTCGCGCCGCTCACGCCGGAGGCCGTCGAGCGCGTGGTCGACAAGTTCGTGACCGAGCTCGACGCCCAGCTCGCCGCCCGTCGCGTCACCATCCAGCTGACGCCGGCGGCGCGCCGCTGGCTCGCCGAGCGCGGCTACGACGCCGACTTCGGGGCCCGGCCGATGGCGCGTCTCATCCAGGCCGAGATCAAGCGGGTGCTGGCCGACGAGATGCTCTTCGGGCAGCTCCGCGACGGCGGGCGGGTCGAGGTCGACGCGGGCGAGGCGGGGCTCACGTTCCGCTACGCGCCGCTCAAGGCGCCGGCACCGGTCGGGCCGGGCTGACGGCGAGTGCCTTCCGCACTCCGGGACTTCTTCCCGCCCGGCCCCGGTATCTGCCCGATGTCACGCGCGACGCGGCGCTCTTATCCCTGGGCACTAGAGGAATCCGATGACGCGTCTCGGTCGCTGGTTGGCCCTCGGTCTGGTGTCGTCCTCGCTGACCCCCGTCATTCTGACGAAGGTCGTGTCGACGCCGATGCGGCTCGGCGGCGCGACGTTGTGTCTCACGGGCGCCTTCGTCAGCATCCTGCCCTTCGTCGGCAACTCGGTGGATGAGCAGCTCGAGAAGGCGGACCGGCTGATCGACGAGGCCGCCGACACCGTGGACGACATCCCGATCTGAGGGTCTGCGTCTCAGTTGCAGCACGCGCCTCACAGCGCCTCCCGCTCCGGCCGATCCCGTCTGAGCGCCGTCCGCTCGTCGAGCCACTCGATCTCGCGCGCCACGGCCGGCCGCTCGCGGGCGAGGAACTCGGCCACCGCGGCGCGCAGCCGCGGGTCGCGGATGAAGTGCACGCTCTCGGTGGGCTGCGGGTCGAAGCCGCGGAGATGCTTGAAGTCGCCGCCCGCGCCCGGCTCGAAGCGGGTGAGCCCGCGGGCGATCGCGTACTCGATCGCCGCGTAGTAGCAGACGTTGAAGTGGAGGTGGCGGAGCGAGCGGAGCGTCCCCCAGTAGCGGCCGTAGAGCGTGTCGCCCTTCTCGACGTTGAAGGTGCCCGCGATGACCTCGCCCGCCTGCCGGGCGACGACGAAGCAGAGGCGGTGCCGCAGGCGCTCGCGCGCCAGGGTGAAGAAGCGGCGCTCGAGGTACTGTCGGCCCCAGGGCAGCTCGGCCACCGTCCGCCGGTAGAGGTCGAACATGCGGGGGAACAGCGCGTCGGGAATGTCGTCCCCGGCGTACACCGTGATGTCCACGCCCTGGGCGGCCAGCTCGCGGCGCTCGCGCCGGACCTGGTTTCGCCGCTTGCTCCTCAAGCTCGCCAGGTAGTCGTCGAAGGAGCGGAAGCCGGAGTTCGTCCAGTGGTACTGGTATCCGGCGCGGCGGAGCCAGCCGCGCCGAGCGAGCGCTGCCGCCTCGTGCGCGCTGCAGAAGTTCACGTGGACCGAGGACAGCCGCTCCCGGCGGCAGGTCTCCTCGAGCGCCTCGGCGAGGCCGTCGACAACGGCGGCACGCTCGGCCTCGTCCGCCAGGAAGCGCTCCCCCGTGACCGGCGTGAACGGCACGGCCACGAGCAGCTTCGGGTAGTAGGAGATCCCCGCTCGCGCCGCACCTGCCGCCCAGCCGTGGTCGAAGACGAACTCACCGTCGCTGTGGGTCTTCACGTACACCGGGCACGCGCCGACGAGATGGTCCCCGTCCCAGAGCGTCAGGTGGTGCGGGCGCCAGCCCCGCGCCTCGACCGCGGCGCCGGAGTCCTCGAGCGTCGCGAGCCAGCTCCATTCGACGAACGGCGAGCCGGGCCCGACGAGCCGATCCCACGCGTCGCGCGAGACCTCGCCGGCGCCGCCGAGCACGCGGAGCCGGCTCACCCGAGCTGGGGCATGCATGCCATCCCTCGACGCGCGGTACGCCGCCCGGCGGGTTGGGTCAAGTGCCGGCGAGCACCCTGTTCGCCGCGGACTCGACCGTGTAACCTCGGCCCGACATGACCAGCGCGGACCCGTCCGCCGCGCGCCGCTACCACGAGCGCACCAAGCACTCGTTCCAGAGCGTGCGCGCAAGCCCGCACTTCCTCGACTGGGACATCATGCCGCGGCCGTTCAAGGTCTATCCGGACCTCGAGCCGATCTCCCTGCCGCGCGACGTCACGACCTCGACGCGGCCCGCGCTCGCCGCGATCGCCGACCCGGGCACGGCCACCGGCACGGGACCACGGCTCGACCGCGCGGCGCTCGCCCGCCTCTTCTACTTCAGTGCGGGCGTGCTCCGCCGCACGACCTATCCGGGCGGCGAGATGTTCTACCGGGCGGCCGCCTGCACGGGCGCGCTCTACCACATCGATCTCTACCTCGCGTGCGGGCCGCTTCCCGACCTCGACCCGGGCGTCTACCACTTCGGGCCGCACGACTTCGCGCTGCGCAGGCTCCGCGCCGGCGACCACCGCGAGGCCGTCATCGGCGCGACGGGACGGGAGCCGGCGGCCGCCGCCGCCCCCGCGCTCGTCCTCTTCACCAGCACGTTCTGGCGCAACAGCTGGAAGTACCAGGCGCGGGCCTACCGCCACTGCTTCTGGGACAGCGGCACGATCCTCGCCAACCTGCTCGCGCTCGCCGCCGCCGTCGACCTCCCGGCCCGGGTGGTCCTCGGCTTCGTCGACGACGAGCTGAACCGGCTCCTCGACCTCGACACCGCGCGCGAGGTGACGCTCGGCGTGGTCGCGCTCGGCCGCGGGGCACCACCCGCGCCGCCTGCTCCGGCCGCCGCGCCGCTCGGCCTGGCGACGCTGCCGCTCTCGGCGCGCGAGGTGGACTACCCGGCGATCCGTGAGGCTCACGCGGCTTCTTGCCTGGCGACGGCGGAGGAGGCGGCCGTCTGGCACGGCGCGGCGCCGCGGCCCGCACCGGCGCCCGCCGAATCGGCCGTGTCACTGGCGCCGCTCGACGCGGACGCTGTCCCCGAGCCGATCGAGACCGTGATCCGTCGCCGTGGGTCGATGCGCGACTTCAGCCCCGAGCCGCTCCGCTTCGACCAGCTCTCGGCGATCGTGCGAGCCATCACGCGCGGTGTTCCAGGCGACTTCACCGCGCCGGGCGCAGCGCTCACCGACCCCTATCTGATTGTCAACGCCGCCGAGGGACTCCCGTCGGGCACGTACGTCTTCGACCGCGAGCGAGACGCACTGGTGCCCCTGCGGGCGGGCAGCTTCCGGCGCGAGGCGGGCTTCCTCGACCTCGGGCAGAGCCTCGGCGCCGAGGCCGCGCTCGACCTGTACTGGCTCGCCGACCTCGACCGGGCGCTCGACCGCTTCGGCAACCGCGGCTACCGCGCCGCCCAGCTCGAGGCGGCGATCGAGGGCGGGAAGGCCTACCTCGCCGCCTACGCGCTTCGCCTCGGGGCGACCGGGCTCACCTTCTTCGATGACGACGTGACGGCGTTCTTCTCGCCCCACGCGGCGGGCAAGAGTGTGATGTTCCTCACCGCGCTCGGCCCCGGACGGCGACGCTAGGCACGCCGCCCGGACCGCCGTTCAGCCGGGGGTGCCGTCGACGAATGCGCCGCTCGGGGAGGCGCAGAAGATGGCTTCGTTGCTCACGTCGAGCAGTGCCTCCGTGCCGTTCGCGATATCGGTCAGCTTCACACAGGTGCAGCCGGTGGTGCTGGTCTTGGTGAACGCCGCTTTGGCCGCGTCCTCGCAGGACTGGTCGGTGTTCTGATCCGTGGTGATCTTGGTCTTGAACGCCACCTTCGCGGCCTTCACGTGGCAGGCGGTGATGGCGCCGACGAGCTTCGCGAGCTTGGTGGCCACCTTGTTCTCGCACTTCGCGGTGGCTTTGTCCGGAGGTATCTTCGCGCTGCCGTCGTCGGTGCCGAAGGCCGTCGAGCCGCTGCAGTACACCGCGCCGCTCTGGCTGTCGACGATGGTCACCAGCGTGCTGCCCTTGAGGTTGCTGAAGCACGCGGGACACGTGGCGCCGTGGACCTTCGCGTCGTAGGCGGCCGCCACGCTCGTCTCGCAGGTCTCCTCGGCGGCTTCGTCGAGCTTGCCGAGCAAGAGCGCGCGCTTGACGTGGCACGCGGCGATCTTCTTGCTGGCCTTCACGACCTGCGCCGCGGCCTTGAACTCGCACTTCGCGGTGGCCTTGTCCTTCGGGACGACGCCGAATTCGTCGAAGTGGACGGCCGCCACTCTGCCAGCCACAACCACGGCGACCCCGATCACGAGCGCGGCAATCAGACGCATGGAAGGTCTCTCCTTTCTCCCAACGACCGAGCGACGCCTTATAGCGCAGGCTCCGCGGTCATGAGAAGAGCGCCGCCGGGGCGCCGCGCCTCGAGCGACGCGTCAACCAGTCGACCATGATTCGATTCAGCTCGGCCGGCTTCTCCTGCGGGGTCCAGTGGCCGCAGCCGCGGATCATGGCCACCTCCAGGTCGGGGACGAGCCCGCGCATCGCCTCGGCCAGCTCCGGGCGGAGCACCGGGTCCCACTCCGCCGTGATCATCAGGGAGGGCACCTCGATGTGCGCGCCGTCGAGCTCGGGCGTCGTCTCCCAGTTGCGGTCGAGGTTCCGGTACCAGTTGATCCCGCCGGTGAAGCCCGTCCGCTCGAACGCGTCGACGTAGACCTGGAGCTCCGCCTCGGAAAGGAGAGGTGGGCCGGCATACGCGTCGTGCTCGATCAGCTCGACCATGTTGTGCATCCCCGGTCCCGCCTTCCGCCGGACCGTCTCCCGGAACTCGTCCTGAGGGACCCCGGCGCGCATCATCCGCGTGAAGACCCGCCGGACGTCCCGGGCAAGCGCCCGATCGGCGATGCCCGGCTGCTGGAAGTGCACCATGTAGTAGTTTTCGCCGTACATCATCCGCATGAGCGAGATGGGGGGAGCCGAGGGGCGCGGGAAGTACGGCGTGTTGACGCCGATGACGCCCGCCACGCGTTCGCGGTGCAGGAGCGACATCATCCAGGCGACGGTGCCGCCCCAGTCGTGGCCGACGAACACCGCGCGCTCGACGCCGAGGACGTCGAGGAGGCCGGCGAGGTCGCCGGTCAGGTGGTGGATGTCGTAGTCCGTCACCGCCTCGGGGCAGTCGGTGCCCCCGTAGCCGCGCTGGTCGGGCGCGATTGCCCGGAAGCCGGCGGCGGCGAGGGCGGGCAGCTGGTGACGCCACGAGTAGGCGAGCTCCGGAAAGCCGTGACAGAGCACGACGGGCGGCCCTTCGCCCTGCTCGGCGAACGCCATCCGGATGGCGTTCGTCCGGATCGTGCGGGTCGTGGCGGCGGCCAACGGGGGTTCTTGGCACGCATACGAGCACTATGGCAAGGAGCCGGCATGGCCCTCGAGCTCATCCCCTTCGCCACGGCGACCGCCACTCTGGCCCCGCCGATCATGCTGCCGAACACGCCCGCGGGCACGCGGGTGATCTTCGAGATCGTCGACTACCGCTGGGAGGGCCCGCGCTTCACCGCCCGCCAGAAGAGCGCGGCGGCCGCCGACTGGCTGCTCCTCGGGCCCGACGGCACCGGAACGCTCGACGTGCGCGTGACCCTCGAGACGCCCGACGGCGCCGTGGTGCTCGTGCACTACGGCGGCCGCGTCGATGGCTCGAAGGGCCTCGGCGGCGAGGCGCCGGTCTATGCGGCGGTGCAGTTCGAGACGGGCAACGAGCGCTACGGCTGGCTCAACCGCGTCCAGGCGGTCGCCAAGGGCGTGCTCGCGGGCAACGTCATCACCTACGAGGTCTACGAGCTGCGCTGAGCGGCGAGCAGCGCCGCGCCGATGACGCCGGCCGAATCGCCGAGCCGGTTCGGCACGATCGGCGTCCGCAGCTCATCGTTGAAGACGTAGCGCGCGACCGCGTCGCGCCCCCGCGTGTAGAGCGTCTCGAGCCTGGACACGCCGCCGCCCAGCACCACCACGTCGGGGTCGAGGATGTTGATCACGTTGGCGAGCGCCCGGCCGAAGCGATCGAGATAGCGGTCGACGACGGCCGCGGCGCGCGGCTCCCCGGCGGCCGCGCGGGCCGCGACCTCGGTCGCGCTCTCGGGCGGACCGCCCGCCGCGCGGTACGCCGCTTCGAGCGCCGGCCCCGAGATCATCGTCTCGACGCAGCCGCGCTGGCCGCAGTAGCAGGCCGGGCCGGACGGATCGATCGCGTGGTGACCCCACTCGCCGGCGATGTGCTGGGGCCCGACCCAGATGCGGCCCTCGTGCACGATGCCGCCGCCGACGCCGGTGCCGAGGATCACCCCGAAGACCATCGCACGCCCCTGCCCCGCCCCGGCTCGGGCCTCGGCGAGCGCGAAGCAGTTGGCGTCGTTCTCGAGAAGCACCCGCAGACCGAGGCGGCGTTCCAGATCGGCCTGCAGCGGCCGGCCGTTGAGGCACGTGGTGTTCGAGTTCTTGAGCGTGCCGTCGCGTGCCGAGAGCGAGCCAGGCGTCCCGATGCCGACGACGTCGCAACCCGGTGCCGAAGCCCGCAGCGCTCCCACCATCCCCGCCACCCGCTCGACGATGTGCTCGTAGCCGCGCTCGCGTTCGGTCGGCAGCCGGCGGCGCTCCAGTGGATGCAGGTCGTCGCCGAGCACCACACCCTCGATCTTCGTGCCGCCGAGGTCGATCCCGATGACCATGCGGGGCTCGGTCTACCACACGCGGCGCGTTCCCATGTATTGTCGCCGGTGGAGGAGCCGATGCCGTACGCCGAAGGCCGCGTCGTGCACGACGCCGACTCGCACGTGGTGGAGACCCCGGACTGGCTCGTGCCCTACGCCGACCCGGACCTCCGTGACCGGCTCGCGCCGCTCTTCGTCGCCGCGGTCAAGCCGGGCGAGGAGACTTACATCGACCAGCTCCGGTGCCGTCATGCCGATCCCGCCGAGCGGGCGAAGGCCGAGGACGAGATCATGCTCCGCAAGAACTGGAGCGCGATGGGGTCGTTCATCAAGGACGACCGCCCGCGCGCGCTCGACCTCCTCGGCTTCCGGAGCCAGCTCGTCTTCAACACGTTCCTGAACGACTATCTCTGCGCGGCCGAGCACAAGCCGGACCCGGCCTTCGTCTACGGCGTCGCCCGCGCCCACAACCGGGCGATGCTCGACTTCTGCTCGGTCGACCGCCGGCTCCTGCCGACTGGCTACGTGCCGCTCGCCGAGTTCGAGCAGGCCCGCGCGATGGCGGCAGAGGTGATCGCCGGCGGCGCGAAGGCGCTGCTCGTGCCGTCGGCCTGCCCGGCGACCCATTCGCCGAGCCACACCGGCCTCTTTCCCGTCTGGGCGCAGGCCGAGGAGGCGGGTCTCCCGATCCTCTTCCACGTCGGCGGCGGCGGGAAGCTGATCGACCCGACCTACTTCAAGAACGGCCTCCCGCTCGTCACCGACTTCCACGGCGGCACCGAGAACTTCCGCTCGGTCGACTTCATGGCGATCCCCTTCCCCCCGATGCTGACCGTCGCGACACTCATCATCGATGGCATCCTCGACCGCTTCCCGCGGCTCAGGTTCGGCGTCATCGAGCAGGGCGCCGTCTGGCTGCCGAGCTGGATGCGGCAGCTCGACACCGCGCACGAGGCGTTCCGCAAGGGCGAGGAACGGCTCCGCAAGCTCGAGCTCCGCCCGAGCGAGTACGTGAAGCGGCAGATCCGCGTCACGCCCTATCCCACCGAGCCCGTCGGCTGGATCGTCGAGCAGGCCGGCGAGGAGGTCTGTCTCTTCTCCTCCGACTACCCGCACGTCGAGGGCGGCCGGAACCCGATCCGCCGCTTCGAGGAGAGCATGGCAGGGCTCGGCGAGCGCGCGAAGCAGCACTTCTACTGCGACAACTTCGTCGACCTGATGGGTGCGGGCCTCCGGGTTCAGTAGCGCCTCGACTCCGTGCCGGAGGCCTGCGCCTGCACTGTCTCGGCGGGCGGAAGCTGGGACCGGAGGGCTAGCGAAATTATACGCCGGCTACCGCTCCTCGCTCGAGAGGTAGATCGAGCGCTTGGGCGAGGAGAATACACGCCGGACCATGGGCTCGAAGAACTCGAGAGGCAGCGTGTCGTAGCGGGGATCGAAGCTGTTCTGATCGTAGCTGGCGCAGAAGTCCGCGCAGGCCTGCCAGTACGGGTGGTCGCGGTAGCGGTCGCGCATGTTCCGATCGAGCCCCATGTGATGGAAGAAGTAGTAGCCCTGGAAGATGCCGTGCTGCTTGACGATCCAGTGGTTCTCCTCGGACACGAACGGCCGGACGATCACCGCCGCGAGCTCCGCGTGGTTCAGGCTGGCGAGCGTGTCTCCGATGTCGTGGACGAGCGCGCACACCACGTACTCCTCGTCACGGCCGTCGCGGTGCGCGCGCGTCGCGGTCTGCAGGGAGTGGGTGAGCCGGTCGACCGCGTACCCGCCCGTGTCACCGGCGAGCAAGGCGAGGTGGCGGAGAATCCGATCGGGCAGGCCTTGCTGGAAGCCGAGCGCGTGTCGAGCGATGATGCCGTAGTCTTCGGGCGTGGCATCCACCATTCGCGTGAAGGACGTCATGTCCGTCACATATCCCATGTCGGGTCACGCTGACGAGTCGTCGCCGCGAGAGCGAGCCGCTTCGCCGCCTCAAGCCGGCCTGAGCTCCAGGCAGGCGATCTCGCGCGGCGTGAAGAGGCGGACCTTCTGCCCCGTGAAGCCGAGGCCGCGGTTCACGTAGAGCGTCGCGTCGCCGTCGCGAAAGAGGCCGCGGTCGAAGCGGCTGATGAACTGAGCCAGGTTCCGCGCCCGGCGGCCGAGCCAGGCCGGGAGGGCGAGCTGGCCCCCGTGGGTGTGGCCGGAGAGCATGAGTGCCGCACCGAGCCGCGCCGCCTGCGCGAAGCAGTCGGGGCGGTGCGAGAGGACGATGAGCAGGTTGCCTGCGGGGACCGCGGCGGCGAGCGACGGCAGCGCGGGGTGCTCGAGCACACCGCGCGCCCAGTCCCGGCCGAGGTCGTCGATGCCGACGACCGTCAAGCGGGCGCCGTCGACATCGAGATGCACGGCGCCGTCCCGGAGCACGGTGAACGGCGTCAGCCGGCGGAGCGCCTCGGTCACCGTCTCCGCCCCGGCGTAGAAGTCGTGGTTGCCGAGCGTCACGAGCACGCCGTGGCGCGCCCGGAGCCCGGCGAGGGTCGGGAAGGCGAGGCCGCAGGTCTCGGCCCGGTCGACGAGGTCGCCGGTGACGCACACGAGGTCGGGCTCGAGCGCGTTCACCCGCCGCACGTGCCCGGCGAGCTCGGCCACGTCGAGGTGCTGGCCGACGTGCAGGTCGGAGATGTGCACGATGCGGAGCCCGACGAGCGGCTCCGGCAGGCCCCGCACCGGGATCTCGACGCGCGAAACAGCGAGCTCGCGCGGGCCGAGGACGTAGCCGTAGGCGAGGAGGCCGGCGACGGTGGCGAAGCCGGCGGCCACGAGCCAGGTGTAGGCGCGCGCGATGGGCTCGCCGAGTGTCGCGGGGAAGAGCGGGACAACGATGCAGCCTGCGAGCGCGCCGAGGCCGGCAAGGCCGAGGAAGAGCGTGCAGAAGATCGAGGTGAAGGCGAACGCGACGTAGACGCGTACGAGCGCGTCGAGCACCCGCCGCCTATCGGATCGGCGCCGCATCACGATCCGCCGGTTCAGCTGGAAGATGGCGAGCGGCGCGAGGACATGGAGCGCGCGCGGCGGGCGGAGCCCGACGCTGAGCAGGACCCAGGCGATGCACACCCACTCGGCGAGCGCGACGAAGGCGACGAGCAGGCGGAAGAAGGAGCGGAAGAACGCCCGTTTCGCCGCCTCGATCGCGCCGGCCGCGGTCCACGCCATCGCGAGAGTAGTACGCGCCGGCTCCGGGAGGGTCAACGCGGCGCCACCCGAAGGACCCTTCGCCGCGCCGGCCGTCCGGTGTAAGAACCGCTCCCGATGGGCCTCGCACGTCTGCTGATCGCCAACCGGGCTGAGATCGCCATCCGCATCGCGCGCGCGGCGGCCGACCTCGGCATCCAGACGGTGGGCGTCTTCGCCGAGGACGACGCGACGAGCCTCCACCGCCGCCACGTCGACGCGGCGCGCGCGCTCAGGGGAAGCGGCCCGCGCGCCTACCTCGACGTCGAGCAGCTCCTCGCGGCGGCACGCGACACGGGATGCGACGGCGTCCATCCCGGCTACGGCTTCCTGAGCGAGCAGGCGGTCTTCGCGCGCCGTTGCGCCGAGTCGGGGCTCGTCTTCGTCGGCCCCAGACCCGAGACGCTCGCGCTCCTCGGCGACAAGGCGGCCGCCCGGGCCCTCGCCGAGCGCTGCGGGGTGCCGGTGCCGCGCGGGACGCGAGCGGCCGTGAGCCTCGACGAGGCGCGAGCGTTCCTCGCCGCGCTCGCGCCTGGCACGGCCGTCATGGTGAAGGCCGTGGCGGGGGGCGGGGGGCGCGGCCTCCGCGTCGTCCGCCGTCACGAGGAGCTCGAGGAGGCGTGGGCGCGCTGCCGCTCGGAGGCGCAGGCGGCGTTCGGCAACGACGCGCTCTACGTCGAGGCGCTTCTGCCCCGGGTGCGCCACGTCGAGGTCCAGGTGGTGGGCGACGGGACGGGCACGGTGAGCCAGCTCGGCGAGCGCGACTGCAGCCTCCAGCGCCGGCACCAGAAGGTGATCGAGGTGGCACCGGCACCCGGTCTCGGCGACGACGTGCGGCAGCGTCTCGCGGCCGCCGCGGTGCGCATGGCGGCCGAGGTTCGCTTGGCGAGCGTCGGGACGTTCGAGTTTCTCGTCGACGCCGACCGCCCCGGTTCGTTCGCGTTCATCGAGGCGAACCCGCGGCTCCAGGTCGAGCACACGGTGACGGAGGAGCTCACCGGCGTCGACCTCGTCGCGGCACAGCTCCGGCTCGCCGGGGGATGCTCGCTCGCGGAGCTCGGTCTCCGGCAAGAGGACGTTCCGCGACCGTGCGGCTTCGTGCTGCAGGTGCGGGTCAATATGGAGACGCTCGCCGCCGACGCCAGCGTCCGGCCGTCCACCGGCCTGCTCGCTGCCTTCGACGTGCCGACGGGGCCCGGAGTCCGGGTCGACACGGCCGGCTACGCCGGCTACCGGCCGAGCCCGAGCTTCGACTCGCTGCTCGCGAAGGTCGTCGCGCGCAGCGCTTCGGACGACTTCCCGGCCGCCGTCGCGAAGGCGTACCGCGCGCTCTGCGAATTCCGGGTGGAGGGCGTGGCCACGAACCTGAGCTTCCTCCGGAACCTCATGCGCCACCCGGCCCTCGCAGCGTACCGAGTCACGACTGGCTTCGTTGACGAGCACCTGACCGAGCTCCTCGAGGGCGCCGCGCATCCCCGCCGGCACGCCGAGACCGCCCCGGCCACGCCGCGACGCGCGGGCGCCACCGTCGACCCGCGCGACCCGCTCGCGGTGCTCGTGCACGGCAAGACGTCGATGCCCGTGGTCCCGGAGGGCGCGATCGTCGTGCGCGCCCCGATGCAGGGCACCGTGGTCGCGATCGACGTGTCCCCGGGCGACGCCGTTCCCGCCGGCGCCCAGCTCCTCGTCATGGAAGCGATGAAGATGGAGCACGTCGTGGCCGCGCCGGTGGGCGGCATCGTCCGCGCCCTCCACGCGGCGGCGGGCGACACCGTGTACGAGGGCTCGCCGCTGGTCGTGCTGGAGGAGAGCGCCGTCGAGGCGACGGCGGCGGACAACGGCGGGCAGGTGGACCTGGCGCACATCCGGCCCGACCTCGCCGAGGTCGAGCGGCGGCACGCGCAGACGCGCGACGCGGCGCGACCCGACGCCGTCGCCCGGCGCCGGCGCACCGGCCAGCGAACGGCACGCGAGAACGTCGACGACCTCTGCGACCCGGGCACGTTCGTCGAGTACGGGCCGCTCGTGATCGCGGCGCAGCGGCGGCGCCGGCCGGTCGAGGAGCTGATCGAGCGGACGCCCGCGGACGGACTGGTCGCGGGGATCGGCCGGGTGAACGGCCACCTCTTCGACGAGCCACGCTCGCGCTGCGTCGTGATGGCGTACGACTATAC
Source organism: Deltaproteobacteria bacterium (assembly GCA_005888095.1). Classification (GTDB taxonomy): domain Bacteria; phylum Desulfobacterota; class Binatia; order DP-6; family DP-6; genus DP-3. The sequence continues at coordinate 71,622 of VBKF01000106.1, forward strand.
CGTCCTCGCCGGCACGCAGGGCATCCAGAACCACCGGAAGAAGGATCGCCTCTTCGAGCTGGCCTCGCAGCTGCGGCTGCCGGTCGTCTTCTTCACCGAGGGCGGCGGCGGCCGGCCGGGCGACACCGACGGCACGACCGTCGCCGGCCTCGACTGCTGGGCGTTCAACTACTGGGGCCGCCTCTCCGGCCTCGTGCCGCTGGTTGGCATCAACTCCGGCCGCTGCTTCGCCGGCAACGCCGCGCTCCTCGGCTGCTGCGACATCGTCATCGCGACCGCGAACTCGTCGATCGGCATGGGCGGGCCTGCGATGATCGAGGGCGGCGGGCTCGGCGTCTTCCATCCCGACGAGGTGGGCCCGATGCCCGTCCAGGTCTCGAACGGCGTCGTCGACGTGCCGGTCGCCGACGAGGCGGAGGCGGTCCGGGTGGCGAAGCAGTACCTCGGCTACTTCCAGGGACCGCTCGCGGCGTGGGAGTGCGCCGACCAGCGCCGCCTGCGGGCGATCGTCCCGGAGAACCGGCTGCGCATCTACGACGTCCGGGCCGTCATCCGGACGCTCGCCGACGCCGGCTCGGTGCTCGAGCTCCGCCGGCACTTCGGCCTCGGCATGGTGACCGCGCTCGTCCGCCTCGAAGGCCGTCCGGTCGGCGTCGTGGCGAACGATCCGAGCCACCTCGCCGGCGCGATCGACCGCGACGGTGCGGACAAGGCCGCGCGCTTCATGCAGCTCTGCGACGCCTTCGATCTGCCGCTCCTCTTCCTCTGCGACACCCCGGGGATGATGGTCGGGCCCGAGGCGGAGAAGACGGCGCTGGTCCGCCACGTGAGCCGCCTGTTCGTCGTCGGCGCCAGTCTGACCGTGCCGTTCTTCACGATCGTCCTCCGCAAGGGCTACGGCCTCGGCGCGCAGGCGATGGCGGGCGGCAGCTTCAAGGCGCCGCTGTTCACCGTGGCCTGGCCGACGGGCGAGTTCGGCGGCATGGGGCTCGAGGGCGCCGTCAAGCTCGGCTACCGCAAGGAGCTCGCCGCGGTCGAGGACCCCGCGGCCCGCCAGCAGCTCTTCGCGGAGATGGTGGCCCGCATGTACGAGCACGGGAAGGCGGTCAGCTACGCCACCTATTTCGAGATCGACGACGTGATCGATCCCGCGGAGTCGCGGACGTGGATCACGACGGCGCTGCGCTCGGCGCCGCCGCGGCCGGCGCGCAGCGGGAAGAAGCGACCCTGCGTGGATACGTGGTAGTCAAGCTCACGGTGGTACGCTCCACCGGTGCCGCTAATGTTTGGGCGCAGATCGGCCGAAATGGAGGGCGGGAGAGCGCGAACCCCCCGTGCCGATCGTCGAGAAGGACCCCTGGCGGATGCAGTACTTCGCGGGCGTGGTGTGTCCCGCGGACGTCGTCATCCCGACCGACGACGAGGAGGCCTATCGCCTCTACCCGGCGGAGCGCTGGGTCTACAACAAGCTCGCCATCTGCGAGACCCAGGGACTGGAGCACGGCCCCCACGGGATCGAGCCGCGGCGTTTTCCCGTGTTCAGCAAGCCCATCTACAACCTTCGCGGCATGGGCGCGGGGACCACGGTCATCGCATCGCGCGACGAGTACGAGCGGGTGCAGACGCCCGGACATCTCTGGATGCCGCTCCTCGACGGCGAACACGTGAGCAGCGACGTGGCGGTCGTCGACGGCACGCCGGTGTGGTGGCGGCATACGACGGGCGTCGCCCTCGGCGACGGGATGTTCGACTACTGGACCGTCGCGGCGGAGCCGCGGCCGGCCGTCGAGGCGTACTGCGGCGAATGGCTGTCGCGCCATCTCCGGGGATACACGGGACTCGTGAACCTCGAGACGATCGACGCGACGATCATCGAGTGCCACCTGCGCTTCGCCGACCAGTGGGTCGATCTCTACGGCGAGGGGTGGCTCGAGAGCGTCGTCGAGCTCTATGCCGACGGGCGCTGGCGCTTCCACGAGGCGGCCCGTCGCCCCGGCTACAGCGTCGTGCTCTTCGGATGCCACGGGGTACGGTACCGGATCGATGGCGAGCGCGTGAACGAGCTCCGCAGGGTGCCCGGCGTGTCGAGCATCCAGATCACCTTTCACGAGGACCGAGCGCTCGAGATGCACGCCATGCCGCCGGGCGGGTTCCGGCTCGCGATCGTCAACTGCTGGGATCTCGCCGTGGGTCTCCTTGTCCGCGAGCGGCTCGCGCCGGCGTTCCGAGCGCTCCAGGCGCCGGATGCCGGGCTCGTGACACAGGTGATCGGCGGCGAATGATGGCTGCCCCGCCGCGCCCGGGAGGCACGCGGTGAGGGTGGTGACCGCGTTTCCCAGCCCGGTCCGCGAGATCGAGCACTGCTGGATCCCGCTCCGCGACGGCTGCCGGCTCGCGGCCCGCATCTGGCTTCCCGCCGGGGCGGAGGTCGCGCCGGTGCCGGCGATCCTCGAGTACATCCCGTACCGCAAGCGGGACCTGACGCGCGCGCGCGATGAACCGATGCATGGCTACTTCGCCGGGCACGGCTACGCGGCCGTGCGCGTCGACGTGCGCGGCTCGGGCGACTCGGACGGTGTCCTCCTCGACGAGTACCACGAGCAGGAGCTCGAGGACGGCGAGGAGGTCATCCGGTGGATCGCGTCCCAGCCGTGGTGCACGGGCGCGGTCGGGATGATGGGCAAGTCGTGGGGCGGCTTCAACGCGCTGCAGATCGCCGCCCGCCGGCCCGAGGCGCTCCGCGCGGTCATCGCCGTCTGCGGTTCGGACGACCGCTACGCGGACGACGCCCACTACATGGGCGGCTGCCTCCTGAACGAGAATCTGACGTGGGGTTCTGTGCTGCTGACCCTGAGCGCGTTGCCCCCGGATCCGTTGATCGTCGGCGACGCCTGGCGCGCAAGCTGGCTGGCGCGGCTCACGCGCGGTGTGTTCTTCCCCGAGGTGTGGCTCCGGCATCAGGGCCGTGACGCCTACTGGCAGCGCGGCTCGGTGTGCGAGGATTTCCAGCGGATCGCGTGCCCCGTCTACGCGATCGGCGGGTGGGCGGATGCCTACACGAACGCGATTCCCCGTCTCCTGGCGGGGCTGCGCTCGCCGCGGAAGGGTCTCGTCGGACCGTGGAGCCACAACTACCCGCACAACGGCGTACCCGGACCGGCGATCGGCTTCCTCCAGGAGGCGCGGCGATGGTGGGATCACTGGCTCAAGGGCATCGACACCGGGATCATGAACGAGCCGCCGTATCGGGTGTGGATGCAGGAGAGTGTGCCGCCGCGCTCGTCCTACGGCGTGCGCCCTGGGCGGTGGGTGGCGGAGCCCTCGTGGCCGTCGCCGCGGATCACCACGAGACGTTACGCGCTCAACCCTGGCGGGCTCGGTGAGACGAGCGGTCCGGAGACGCGACTCCCGTGGCGATCGGCCGCAGCGCTGGGGCTCGCGGCGGGTGAGTGGTGCAGCGACGGCGGCGAGGGTGACGCGCCGGGCGATCAGCGCGAGGACGACGCCGGCTCCCTCACCTTCGATTCCGAGCCGCTCGCCGAGCGGCTCGAGATCCTGGGCGCTCCCGTCGTCGCCCTCGAGCTCACCGTCGATCGACCCGCGGCCTTCGTCGTGGCGCGGCTGAGCGAGGTCTTTCCCGACGGGTCGTCGACCCGCGTGACGCATGGCTGTCTCAACCTCACCCATCGGTCGAGCCACGAGTACCCCGAGCCGCTCGAGCCAGGCCGCCGATATACCGTGCGACTCCCGCTTCGCGACATCGCCCACGCGTTCGCGCCGGGCCATCGGCTGCGCCTCGCTCTCTCCACGACCTACTGGCCGACCCTCTGGCCGTCCCCCGAGCCGGTCACGCTTGCCGTGTTCGCCGGGGCAGGCCATCTCGAGCTGCCCGTCCGGCCGCCCGCAGCGGAGGACGATCGGCTGAGACCCTTCGAGGATCCAGAAGGTGCGCCGCTCCCGGCCTACAGCGAGCTGCGGCCGGCGCGCTCGTCCCGGACCATCGACCGGAACACCGCGACCGGCGAGGTCACGTACACGATCGCGACCGAGGACGGGGGCTTCGGCGCCGCTGGGCCTGCTCGCCTCCACGCGATCGACCTGGAGGTCGGGCACACGATGCGCCGCTGCTACCGGAGCCGCCCCGACGACCCGCTGGCCGCGCGGTCGGAGGTCGCGGACGAGATCACGCTTCGCCGCGGCGAGTGGAGCGTGCGTGTGGCGACCGAGACCAGCCTCACCGCAACGGGCGCCACCTTCGAGCTCGCAGGGAAGCTCGAGGCCCACGCAGGGGAGGCGCTCGTACTGTCGCGGCGCTGGCACCGGCGTATCCCGCGCCACGGCGTGTAGCGCCACTGCACCCGGGTTGACCGGCGGGCTGGATGGGCGAGAATCCCATCCGAGGAGGGACGCAGTCATGGCGGTCAACGTGGGCGAGGTCGCGCCGGACTTCGAGCTGCCCAGCCACCACGGCAAGGGCAAGAAGGTCCGGCTCTCGGATTTCCGCGGGAAGAAGAACGTGCTCATCGCCTTCTACCCGCTCGCCTGGACCCCCGTCTGAACGGTCCAGATGCCCTCCTACGAGGCGGACCTCGGCCGCTTCGAGAGGGCGGATACCCACGTGCTGGGTATTTCGGTCGACTCGGTTCCCTGCAATGCCGCGTGGGCGAAGAGCCTCGGTGGCATCTCGTACGACCTCCTCTCGGACTTCGAGCCGAAGGGCGAGGTCGCGCGCCGCTACGGGGTTTACCGCCCGGAAGGCTACGCCGAGCGGGCGCTCTTCGTCGTCGATAAGCAGGGAAAGGTGATCTACAAGGACATCCACAAGATCGACGAGCAGCCCGACAACGAGGAGATCTTCAAGGCGCTGCGCAAAGCCGCCTGAGGTCGCCGTGGCCCCGATCTCCCGGCGCTGCGTGCCGTTCACCCCGTTCGAGGGCGAGCTTGCCGGCGCGACCGTGGCGCTCGTCACGGCGGGGGGCGTCCATCGCAGGGACCAGCCGCCTTTCAACATCGCCGACGAGCTCGGCGACCTGACGTTCCGCGTGATCGCGGGCGACGTCGATGCCGCCGAGCTCATGGTGACCCACCACCACTACGATCACGCCGACGCCGACCGCGACATCAACGTACAGTTCCCGATCGAGCGCCTGCGCGAGCTCGCCGCCGACAGGGTGATCGCCGCCGTCGCCAGCGAGCACGTGGGCTTCATGGGCTACACGACGCAGCTCCGGAAGATGTACGAGGAGACGGCGCCGGCGATCGCCGAGCACATCGACCGGCACGCGCGCCCCGATGTCGTCGTCTTGACCGGCGGCTGACCGCAGGTCTGCCACCGCACGGTCGTCGCGGTCCAGCGCGAGCTCGAGCTGAGGGGCATGTCGACGGTGCTCATCACGGTGAGCCCCGAGGCCTCCCGGCAGATGCGCCCGCCTCGTGCCCTCTACCCGCGCGGTTTCAAGGTCGGGAACGCGCTTGGCCGCCCGTTCATGCGCGATCTCCAGCGCCGGGTGCTCTTCGACGCGCTCGCGCTGCTCACCGGGCCGCCCCGACCGGGGGAGATCGTCGAGCGGGAGTACCCCGAGTAGCTGGCCGAGCCGGCCGCATCAGGCGCTGCCGGGCGTCGAGAGCCGTCGGGCTGAGTTCGGGGACTGAGTTCCCGGCAACGCCGCATCGCATCCTGGCTCGGCCCCGAGCCCAACGCGCCCTCGCGTAGCAGGAGACGTTGCGCGCCGCGTCGTTACACGCCGGGCGCGGCTGGGTAGAAAGGCACCCCATGCACACCACCAGCGGAGCCACGTGGCGGTTGTCCACCCTCGTGGCGGTCGCGATCCTGACGGTCGGCTGCCCGCCTGCCGCGACGCTGTCGACCGGCTACCGCGTGGACCGGACGCTGCTTCGGCCAACGCCGCACCCTGGCCGCCTCGCGGTCCGGACGCTCGCGGACGGGCGCCCCCTGCGCGTCTACACGACCAACGGCCACATGTTCCTCACGTCTGTCCCGCTGCTGCCCTACGTCACCGCCGAGTTCGAGCGCTTGGACGAGACCGTCCGGATGAATGCCGAAGCGATGGCCGCTCGCGGCCAGACCCGCAACGCCGTGGTGGCGCTCGCGCCCGCACCACCGTACGAGGAGTACACGTATCCCGCGAGCTTCGCGCGCGCGATCGCGGATGACCTCGCGGCCAGCGGAATCTTCGAGGACGTGCAGTTCGTGGGTGACCGATCGACCGAGGGGTTCGCCTACGAGCTCTCGGGCACCTTGCTCGAAACGCCCATGTACCAGACGGCGACGAGCTACGGGCTCGGGGCCCCGGGCGTGCTCCTCTGGCTCCTGCCGCTGCCGATGCAGAAGACCTCGACCGCCGTTTCCATGGAGCTGCGGCTCACGGACCTGGCGAGTGGTGCCGTCGTGTGGCGGGATCGCATCCACGGCGAGGTGAGCCGCGTGACGATGCTGTACACGTCGCAGGGGATCATCTACGGCCCGAACGTCCTCAGCTATTCGCACGTCTTGCCGCCGAAGGACGCGGGCGTCGACCGCCTGTCGGTCTTCGGATGGCATTTCGCCGCGCTCCGCGCCGCGATGGCGCCGACGAAGGCACGGATCGCGGAAGCCGTCGCATCCCGCTGACGGACGGATAGGACTCTCTATCCGCCGCACATTCGCGGTGCGAGCCCGCTGTCGGCGTCGACGAAGCTGCAGCAGTACCTGTTCAATGGATCATAATTCACGTCGAAGGCCAGCGTGTTCGGTGCCGTCGGCTTCGGGCAGGTGGTGAGGTAGTTGCAGCGCATCTCGTATGAACGTCCCGCCGACAGGACGTAACCTCGTTCTCTTTGACGCCCGACAACGTAGCATCTTGGACACAGCTGGTAGTCGATCCTGTGGCACCCTGGCGCTACGGCCGCGCGATAGATCGGTGGCTCGATCCCGTGTCCGTCCACCCAAATGACCTGACTCCCGGTTGCGTGCGCGATGCTCCACTTCCCGCCAAGCAACACGAAGGCGGCCCGTTCGGGGGGAAGCTCCGGTCCGTCGTACAGCCTGGCGGTCGAACATCCCGCTGCCAGCGACGTCAGCACGAGCAGGCGGCCGACAGCCGATATCGCCCCCGCGACCCCCCGTGCGCTTGTGCGGTCGCCGGGGTGCACATGCCTGGAGTTCATCGATACGAGTATCGGACGACCTGGCCGGCGCCTTGAGAGCGGCGCCCCACGCTTCCATGGGATACTCGATCGTCACGCGGATCGCCCCGGCGTTCTCGCCAGCAAGTGCGGCGCCCCACAGCCGCGCGAGTCGGAGCGCGAGCCGCGGGCGGCTAGTGACCGACCGCCTCCCCATCCGCGACCGGTGCGGTGTTCTGCAGGAACTGCATCAGCGGTGGTAGACCTCGACGTGGCGTGCCTCGTCGGCGACCTGGTTGGCGGCGTAGAACTTCGCCTCGGCCCACGGCACGCCCTGCACGATCTTCGCCGTCGCCAGGAGCGCCCCCTGCTCCCCGTGCAGGAACTGCGAGAGCATGAAGGCGTTCAGGTGGAGCTGCATCCGGATCACCTCGTCGTCGCCGAGGTGGACGGGCGGGCTCAGCATCGCGTTGATCATCGGCGCGAGGCCGTTGGCGACGCGCTGGCGCACGAGACGCTCGATGTCGACGTCGGTGGACCAGTCGAGGTCGTTGGCGTTCCAGGCGAGCGTCTTCCCTTTCTCGTAGAGGTTGAGCAGGTTCCGCTTGCGGAGCGCGTATTGCCAGTCGAAGACGCTGTCGATCGTCGCCTTGATCGGCTCGTACGCGCCGCCGGGCGGCACCGGGAGCGGATTCCGCTGGGCGTACTCCATGGCTACCTCCTGCGTTTGCGTGCCTTCGTCCGGCTCGATGCCGGCCGTGCGATGCCGACGTAGCGGAGAAACATCGTCGTGAGCTCCCGCCGGAGCTCGTCGTCGGACAGCGGGCGGCCGGCGGCCTCGGTCTTCTCGATCAGGACGTGATGGTTCATGAGTGCGAAGGCGGTCTGCACGGCGAGGTCGACGGCGAGCGCCGGATCGGGATGGTCCATCTCGCCGCGACGGGGGAGCAGCAGCCCCCGGATGCACTCCTCGACCCGACGGCGGAAACGCAGCCCCCCCTCGCGAATGGCGGGGTCCTGGATGGCGCTGACCAGGAAGGCCGCGATCAGCCGGCGCCGCTCGCGGGTCACCGAGACGAGCTCGGCGACCGCCGCTTCGACGACCTGCGCGGTGCTCACGTTCTCCCATCGCCGGGCGTCGGCCAGCGCCTCCAGGCGCTGCCACACCTCGATGAAGTGTCGCTCCTCGAGCGCCCGCAGCAGCTCGTTCTTGTCCCGGAAGCGGGCGTAGAAGCCGCCCACCGACGAGCGCGCGCGCCGCGCGATCTCGGGGATCGAGACCGCCGCATGGCCCTTCTCCTCGATGAGGACCTGGGCCGCGTCGAGGAGGCGCTGGAGGGTGCGCTCGCTGCGCGCCTGCTTGGGGCCGGCGACGGTCTGGAGCGGGAAGGCGATGGTCTGGGCCACGATCAGAATCAGAATCCGATTCTAGTTCTTACTTCAGGCCCGGCCCGTCGTCCAGCCCCCCTTGCCGGTGGCGTATACTACGAGGCGCCCATGGCCGAGCTCGCATTCGAGCGGATCGAAGGCCCGCGTCCCCGCAAGACGATCGCGTTCCTCCACGGCATCCTCGGCTCGGGGAGGAATCTCCGCACGATCGCGCGCCGCTTCGTCGACGCGCGTCCGAGCTGGACCGCGTGGCTGGTCGACCTCCGGGGGCACGGACGCTCGCCGAAGGGAACGCCCGACCCGTCGCTCGAGGCCGCCGCCCGTGACGTGGTCGACCTCGTCGCCCGGGCCGCGCCGCCGGTCGTCGCGATCGCCGGGCACAGCTTCGGCGGCAAGGTGGCGCTCGAGGCGCTGCGGATCGGGACCGGATCGCTCGAGGACGTGCTCACGATCGACAGCGTGCCGGGCGCGCGGGAGCCGCTGCGCGGCGGAGACAGTGCGCTCGCGGTGATCGAGACGCTCGAGTCGCTCCCTCCCGCGTTCGCGTCGACGAGCGCGTTCGTCGAGGCGATCATGGCCGCCGGGCACGGCCGCGCGCTGGCGCAGTGGCTGGCGCTCAGCCTCGAGCGCAGCGACGGCGGGGTGCGCTTCGCGCTCGACCTCCGCGAGGTCCGGGCACTGCTCCTCGACTACTTCGCGCGGGATCTCTGGCCCGTCGTCGAGCACCCGCCGGATGACGCGCGCGTGCACCTCGTGATCGCCGATCGGTCGGCGTCGTACTCGGGGGTGGATCGCGAGCGCGCCCGCGCCCTCGCCGGCGAGCGCGTGACCGTGGACCTGCTCCCCGCCGGCCACTTTGTGCACGTCAACGATCCCGGCGGGCTGGTGCGGGTGATGCTCGATCGGTTCTAGGCTCGGTGCCTCCGATGGGGGGCTCCTCGCCGCGGCGGGCGGGCGCCTACATCCACGGCCGTGGGCGGTCCTTCCACCCAGTTGATGTCCCAGGCGCGGTCGACGGTGATGAAGGTGAGCGAATGCGCGGGGAGCCAGGCCTCGTGGACCATCTTCGCGGGCATGAAGTTGTACGAGCCGGGACCGAGCTCGGCCCGCTGCCCGTCGCACGCGAGCACGGCGGTCCCGCGGACCATGACGTGGGTCTCGTTGGCCGTGTGCCAGTGCTTGCGCACATGGATCGCGGCCGGCGTGCGGATCAGCAGCTGCGTCGCCCGGGTGGTCGGGTCGACATGCAGGATCGCGATCTCGGGGGAGCTCACCCCGAGCTCGGGAACGATCCTCTCCCAGGTGAGCTCCTCATATCGGAGAAAAGCGGGTTGCTCGGAAGGCTGTCCCGGCGTCGCCGCACCCGGACGCATCCGTGCCATCATACCGCAGCCGCACGCGGCGGCTGCGAGGACGATGGCGACGACCCGATGCTGCACCATGTCTCTGCCCTCCTCTGCTCTACGCGGGCCGCCACTGAGGGACGAGGTCTCCGTCCGGCGACGGCGCGAAGTCGACCACCAGCGCCATGTCCATGCGCAGGTCCACGGGCGCGGCGCCGATCAGGCCGCCGACGGTCCTAACGCCCTCCTCGCACTCGACGAGCACGACCGGGTACGGCACGCGCTCCTTCCACGCCGGCAGGACGGGAGCATGGACGACCACCCACGACAGGAGGCGCGCACGCCCGCTCGCGCGCGCCCACTCGCTCGAGAAGGAGCGGCAGTCCGGGCACATCGGGCCGGGCGGATGGCGCCAGTGGCCGCAGTCGCTGCAGCGCTGGAAGCGGAGCTCGCGCGCCCGCGCCGCGGCCCAGTACGGGATCCAGTCCTCGCCGCCCGTGCGCCGGACGAACTCGTCCTGGGCCATGGTCAGTCACCCCGCAGCAGCAGCGCGCCCGTCGGCACCATGTTGCCGCTGGTGACGAGGGAGAGCCTGGCGCCCGGCACCTGGTTCACCGACGTGCCGCGGACCTGCCGCGCCGCCTCGATGATGAGGTTGATGCCGTGGACGTACGCCTCGGAGAGGCTCCCGCCGCTCGTGTTCGTCGGAAGGCGCCCGCCCACCTCGAGCCCGTGATCCTCGACGAAGGCGCCCGCCTCGCCCGGCCTGCAAAAGCCGTACTCCTCGAGCGAGCCGAGGACGAGGGGCGTGAAGGCGTCGTAGAGCTGCGCCACCTGCACGTCCTTCGGACCCACGCCCGCCATGCGCCAGAGGTCGCGCGCCGCGTAGGTCCCGGGCGATTCCAAGAAGGGGTCCTTGAAGAAGTTGTTCATGATCCAGTTGCGCGGTCCCATGCCCTGCGACGCCGCCATGATGTAGGCGGGCTTCTGGCGGAGGTCGCGCGCCATATCCGCCGCCGCCACGATGACGGCCGCCGCCCCGTCGGTCTCGAGGCAGCAGTCGAGGAGCCGGAGCGGCTCGGAGATCGGGCGCGAGCGTTCGTGGTCGTCGACCGTGATCGGCTCGCGCATCATGGCGACGGGGTTCCGCGCCGCGTGGCGGCGGCAGGCGACGGCGATCCAGCCGAGGTGGCGCGTCGTGTAGCCCCGCTCGTGCAGGAAGCGGCGGGCGAACATCGCCACCTGGTCGACGGGCCGCACGAAGCCGTAGGGGGAGAACAGCGCGGTCTCGTTGGTCTCCGCGGCGATGTTGTCCCGCTCGCGCGACGTGCCCGCCCACGGCCGGCCGCCCGAGCCGCGGTTCCGCGAGCGGTAGACGAGCACGCAGCGCGCGAGGCCGGCGGCGATCGCGGCCGCGGCGTGCCCGACGACGCCGCAGCCGCCGCCCCCGCCGTAGCCGACTTCCCCGAAGAAGCGCAGGTTCGGCACGCCCAGGTTGCGGGCGATCACGTTCTCGGCGGTCGGCTGGATGCTCCATTTGGTCATGCCGTCGATGTCCGACGGCCTGAGCCCCGCGTCCTCGAGCGCCAGCCTTGCCGCCTCGAGCGCCGTCACCTCCTCGGGCCGGCCGATGTTCTTGGAGAACGGGAGCTGGCCGATGCCGACGATGGCGGCCCGGTCTCTCAGCGACACGGGCCTACCGCGCCTGGCGCTTCCGTCCGGCGCGCTCGCCGGCGTGGTCCTGGATCGCCTTGCCGATCGCCTCGAGCGAGCGGCCCATGAAGGTGGGACGGTTCTCCGCCGCCCAGTCGCGGCTCGCCGCGAGGCGGGGAAGCGTCCCCTGGAACTCCGGCATGACGTGGCGCGCGAAAAGCTCGTAGGAGCGGAGCGTTGCCTCGCGGTCAGCCCACTCGTGCCCCATGAAGAGGTACGTCCCGAAGCCGCCCGACTGGTTCCACAGACGTTCGATCTGCGCCCCCGCCTCGCGCGGCGTGCCGATGACGGCGAGTCCCCCCGCGTTGAGGGCGTCGACCATCTCCGCAACATCCTCGATCTCGCCGACGAGCGGCAAGGCGGCGACGCGCTTGAAATAGTCGACCCAGGGCGCGAGCCCGAAAGCAACGTCGCGCCGCGCCTGGTCCATCGTGGGCGCGAGATGCATCGGCCCGACGAGGCGCCACTTCTCCCGGCTCACCGCCTTGCCGTGGTCGGCCGCCATCTCCTCGGCGATCGACCAGGTATGGCCGAGGGCGTCGAAGCCGCCGGCCGTGGTGGCGCCGATCGAGAGGAGCCCGAGCCCGTACTTCCCGGCCGCCCGCGGCCCGGCGGGCGACACGGTCGCGGCGACGGCCATCTCCATGTGCGGGCGCGTGTAGGGCCGCACCTGCAGGCGGGCGTGGCGGAGCGTGAACCAGTCGCGCTCGCGCGTGATCGGCTCGTCGGACGTGAAGAGCGCGAGGATCGTGTCCAGCGAGTCGTCCATCATCTCGCGCTGGCGGATCGGGTCGATGCCGAGCATGAAGGCATCCGAGGGGAGCGCCCCCGGCCCGACTCCGAACATCGCCCGCCCGAGCGTCAGGTGGTCGAGCAGCACCATCCGGTCGGCCAGCATGAAGGGATGGTGGTACGGCAGCGAGGACACGCCCGTGCCGAGCCGGATGTGGCCTGTGCGCGCGGCCGCCGCGGCGATGAAGACCTCGGGCGAGGCGATGATCTCGAACCCGGCGGAGTGATGCTCGCCGAACCATGCCTCGTCGTAGCCGAGCCGGTCGAGCCACTCGATCAGCTCGAGATCGCGGTGGAGCGCGGTGGTGGGGTTCTCGCCGACGGGGTGGAACGGCGCCAGGAAGATGCCGAAGCCCAGGCGGTCGGGGGCGTTCATCGCCGGCCTTTCTAGGCTCGCCCGCCGCCTCGACGCAAGCCGAAGTTTCTCCTTGCCGGGCGCCCGCGGCCTGGTGTCAAATGCCGCGCATGCCGAGGGCATGGCTGGCCCTGATCGTGTTCCTGCTGCCCGCCGCATGTGCTGCCGTGTGTCCCGAGCTGCCGAGCGCGCCGGACGCCGCGAACCCGTACGAGCTCCAGTTCGGCGCCACGAACGTCAACGCCGCGCTCGGCAACGGCGCGCTCACCGCGGCGTTCTCGCGCTGCGGCGAGTTGACGGTCCTCAAGTGGCCGGGCCCGAGCTACTACAACCAGCTCGCCTATCTGACCGACAACGTCGCGAACGCCCGGACGCTGCCCCATCTCGGCGCGCTCGAGGCGATGGGCGCCTTCCCAGGGCTCTTCTACGAGACCACGTCGGGCAGTGGCTTCACCTGGCTCCGCGACGGCGCCTGGACGCATGCGCAGCGGTACAGCGCCGACGACTCCGATGTGCTCGTGACCGACATGACGAACACCGCGCTCGGTCTCGGCGTCACCGCCTGGAACTTCGTCATGCCCGACCGGAACGTGCTCGTGAACCACTACGTCGTCACGCGCGACCGGGACTCGCCGGTGCGGCGGGCGACGCTCGTCTTCTACACGAACTTCTCGCCCTCGCTCGCTCGCCTCCCGTTCTTTCCGATCGCCGACTGGGGCCTCGACTTCGAGACCGACTACGCGGTCGCCTACGACGGGCACGAGCGCGCGCTGCTCCACTTCCTCCCGGCCAGCGCCGCGAGCTACCCACACGATTTCTCGCTCGTGAACCCGCTGCTCCGCAGCCCGCCCGCGCGCCGCGAGGCCCTGCGGCGTGCCGTCGACCGCCTGGTCGCGGGCCTCGGCGAGCCGGGCGTCTACCTCGCGGTCGGCGCGCGGCGCGGCGACCACGGCTATCAGTGCGGCTTCGACGACGCGCCGATCTGCCCGCACCAGAGCGCGATCGCCGACCGCACGATCACCGCCTTCGCGCTGCCGCCCACCTTCGACGGCCTGGCGCGCAGTGCCTTCGAGTGCGACCACGTGGTGACGGACCCGGGCGGACCGCTCGGCGCGTGCCGGGCGGCCAACGGCTGGGCGTACGCCGCCGAGAGCGCCTTCACCGACCCCGCCGACGGCAAGCTCGCGCGCTCGCCGATCGCCGCCTGCCAGGCGAATGCGGCGCTCGCTCGCCGGCTGGCGTTCCGCCTCGGGACCGCGACCGCCACCTTCTACGTCGCCGCCGGCGGCACGCGAAACGAGGCCTACGCGCTCCTGCGCGGGGCCCGTGCCCGCGGCACGTCGCCCGAGGCGCAGCGCGCCGCGACGGAGGCGTGGTGGGCGAGCTTCCTCGCCCCGGCGCACCTGCCCGACACCGACGACGCCGAGGTCCAGGCCTTCGCCAAGCGGAGCCTGATCGTCATGCGAACCGCCACCGACTCCGCGAGCGGCGCCGTCGTGGCGAGCATCGACAGCGAGCCGCCGTACGGCGAGGACTGGCCGCGCGACGGCTCGTTCATCAACTACGCCCTCGACCTGGCGGGCTACGCGGACCTCGTGAGCCGCCACAACCGGTTCTACGCTCGCGTGCAGCGAAAGGCGCCCGCGCCCTGGTCGATCCTCTACTCGTTCCCGCCCTGCGACCCGGGCCACCCCGTCTACCCGAACTGCGTGCCGGCCGGCACCTACGAGACGAACTACTACGCGGACCCCGCCGCCGTCGTGCCGGGCGATCCCGTGTCGTTCGAGATCGACGAGGCCGGGCTCGGGGTGTGGACGATGTGGGACCACTACCAGCACATCACGGACCTCGGTGCGGCGGCGGCCTACCTGGCGGACGTCTGCCCGTCCATCCAGCTCGGCGCCGACAACCTCGCCGCGTGCAAGGACTCGTCGAGCGACCTGCAGTGCATGGCCAACGAGGACGACAACATCCCGCTCACGCAGGGTCTCCAGGGCGCCGAGACGGTGCTGCTCGCGCTGCGGAACGCCGTCGCCGCCGCGCCGGCGTGCGGCTTCGACGCGCCCCGCGTCCTTGGCTGGGAGACGCGCGCCATGGAGCTCGAGCAGGCGATCCGCGACAACTTCTTCGTGGCGACGGCGCCGGCCCACTTCGAAGGCGGGCGCCCCGCGTGGCTGCTCTGGCCGGTCGGCTTCTTCCTTCCCGGGGACCCGGCGGCGCTTTCACATGCCGAGTTCCTGAAGGCGCGCGCCATCGACCCGATCCTGACGCGCACCGCTCCCCTCGGCGCCTACAACAGCGAGGAGCTCCTGGCGCGCGCGCAGCTCTTCCGCCAGCTCGCCGACACGGCGAGCCTCGCCGAGACCCAGGACCAGGTGCGCTTCTTCATCCACGAGCTCACCACACCCGGCACCCACCACATCAGCGAGGCCTACGCCCGGGTGAACCTGGACCTGAACGGCGACGGCATCCTCCCCGACTACCAGCCCCAGAACGACGCCCCGCACGTCTGGGAGCACGCGTACCTCTACGCGGCGGCGATGGTTGCCTTCGGCAGCCGATGATCCCGCCGTGGCTTGCTGCGAGTGCGATCGTGGCGGCGACCGTGCTCGTCTACCTGAACGCGTTCGGCAACGCGTTCCTCTGGGACGACCGCTTGCTCGTCGTCGACAACACCGCGATCAAGCACTGGGGGAACATCGCGCGGATCTTCACCCACGCGCTCTTCCCGGAGGGGATCCAGAGCCGCTACTACCGCCCCCTGCAGACCTTCACGTACCTCGTCGACTACCACCTCTGGGGCCTCCGGCCGTGGGGCTTCCACCTGACGAACACGCTGCTCCACGCCGGCACGGCCGTCCTCCTCTACCGGTTCGGCACCGTCGTCCTCGGCGACCCGCTCGCCGCGCTCGTGGCTGCGCTCCTCTTCGCGGTCCACCCGATCCACACCGAAGCGGTGACATACGTCTCGGGGCGATCCGACCCGCTCGCGGCGCTCTGCATGCTGGCGGCGGCGCTCTGGTTTCTCCGGGGAGGGGGGCGCCTCGTGCTGTCCGTGGTCGCATTCCTCCTCGCCCTGCTCGCCCGCGAGGCGGCGATGGTGCTGCCGCTGCTTCTCGTCGTGGTCGATGTCGGCGTGACGACGGCACGCCGGCGCCGATGGTCGGTCTATCTCCCCTACGCCGGCGTGCTGGCGCTCTACCTCCTCCTCCGCACCACCGTGATCGGAGGAGGCGCGCGCGAAGCCTTGGCGGCCGCCGTTCCGCTCCGGCTCCGCCTCCTCACCATGGCGAAGGTCGTGGTCGAGTACCTGGGCCTCCTGATCGTGCCTCTCCACTTGCACATGGAGCGCCTGGTGCGGCCCGCCACGTCGTTGCTCGTGCCGTCGATTCTCGCCTCGGTCGCCGTGATCGCCGGACTGGTCGCGGCGATCCTCGCCCATCGGCGCGAGACCTGGCCGCTCGGCTTCGGCCTCGCGTGGTTCTTCGTCGCGCTGCTTCCCGTCGCAAACATCGTGCCGCTCAGCACGTTCATGGCCGAGCACTGGCTCTACGTGCCGTCGATGGGATGCTTCCTCGCCGCCGGCTGGGGAGTGGCGCGCCTGGCGGATCGTCTCCCCCGTCGCGCCGTCATGGCGACGGCGGCGATCATCCTCGCGAGCTATGCCGGGGCGACCATCCGGCGGAACGCGGACTGGCGCGATGGGCCAACGCTCTATCAGACCATGCTGCCGCTCGCCCCGGAGAGCCCGCGCCTCTATGGCAACCTCGGCCAGACGTACCAGGAGGCCGGCGACAACGAGAAGGCGAAGACCGCGTACGAGCACGTCCTCGAGCTCACGAACAACGACCTCGAGAGGGCGATGGCGCTCAACAACCTCGGCAAGCTCTACCGGGACGAGAAGCGGTATCGCGAGTCGCTCGCCACGCTCGATCGGGCGCTCGCGCTCGATCCTCGCCTGGTCGGCGCGCACAACAATCGGGCGCTCACGCTCTTCGAGATGGGCCGGGTGAAGGAGGCCAAGGAGGCGCTCGAGGCCGCGCTCCGACTCGACGCGAGCTCTGCCCCGACGCACAACAACCTCGGCTACGTCCGCTTCCTCCGGGGCGACGTTGCCGGTGCGCGCCGCGAATACCTGGCCGCCATCCGACTCGATCCGGACTACGCCCGGGCGTACAGCAACCTCGGCACGACGTATCTCTGGACGGGGCAGCCCGACCGCGCGGCGGACGCCTACCGCGAGGCGCTGCGGATCGACCCGGGGCTCACCGAGGCGGCCCGCTATCTCGACCTCTTCACGCGCCGGGCCGAGTCGGCGCCCGAGTAGGCACCCGCTCGATCTGCTCGCCGCTCAGGCCGCCGCGGCGACCAGGCGGTCGAGCATCGCCCGGAATGCCGCCGCGTCCGGGTAGCGGGCGCCGTGGATCACGCGCGAGGCCCCGGCCTCGGCATAGCGGGCGAGCCGATCGCGCGCGGCGGCGCCGTCGTCGAGCGGCAGCGTCGTGAGGACCGCGATCGGCGGGGCGTCGAGCCCTGCCTCCTTCGCACGCGCTCGAAGCTCCGCCGCGAGCGGCGGGATCTGCTCGGGCGCGAGACCCATCGGCATCCACCCGGCCCGGTGCGCCACGGCGCGACGGAAAGCGTGCGGCGGGGCGCCGCCGATGAAGATCGGCGGCCGCGGCGGCCGCGGGCGGAAGAGGAACGGCTGGCCGTTCGCCTCGACCACGTCGTCGGCGAAGCAGCGGTCGATGAAGGTGAGCGTCTCGTCGGTGAGCGGCCCGCGGCGTCGCAGATCGACCCCGAGGGCGCGGAACTCCGCCGCCATCCAGCCGACGCCGACCCCGAGGAGGAGCCGCCCGCCGGAGAGCTCCTGGGCGGTCGCGATCGCCTTCGCGGTCGGCAGCGGTGGACGGTAGGGAAGCACGAGGACGCTCGTCCCGAGACCGACGCGGGTCGTCGCCCCGGCCAGGTACGCCAGCGTCGCGAGCGGGTCGAGGTACCGGCCCTCGGATCCCTCCGCGTCGTCGGGCGGGATGGCGATGTGGTCGGTGACCCAGAGGTCGGCGATCGCGGAGGCCGCGTCGACCGCGCGCGCACACGCGAGGACCGTCTCGCGCGTCGACTGCGGTCCCATGTTGCGGAGGACCATGCCAATCTGCATGGCGCGACCGTCGCGCTGCACGTCCCCGTTGTCAATGGTAGAAAGGAGATGGATGAGCAGACCGGCCGAGGTCCCTCTCGAATCCCGGCCGCGGCCGCGCGCGCTCCGCACCGTTCCGCCGCCGCGCCGGAGCCACGTCGGCACCATCTCGCTCCTCGTGGCCCTGACCGGCGTCGTGATCTCGCGGCTGGCGCTCGCCACGGGACCGCTGGCGGGCGCCCCCTGGCTCCGCGTCGTCGCCGCGGGCTTCGAGGCCGCCGTGGTCGGTGCCCTGGCCGACTGGTTCGCCGTGACCGCCCTCTTCCGTCACCCGCTCGGCGTCCCCATCCCGCACACCGCCATCATCCCGGCGCGGCGCGCCAAGATCACCGAGGGCATCGTCAACATGGTGCAGCACGAGTGGCTGTCCCCGGAGGTGATCGGCGCGCGGCTCGGCCGCCTGGCGCCGAGCGCGGTCGTCGCCGATTGGCTCGGCGACCCGGCGCACGTCGAGCGTCTCGGCGCGCCGCTGCGCGATCTCCTGCGTGGCATCGCGCGGGTCCTCACCGAGGAGGAGGTCGTCCACTTCGTCGACCGCGTCGCCCAGCGACAGCTCCGCGAGCTGCCGCTCGACGCCTCGACGGGGGCTTGGCTCGCGCGCGCGGTGACGAGCGAGGGCGCCGGCCCGGCGTTCGAGAGCCTCGCGCTGTCGTTCGCCAACCTCACGGCCCGGCCGCGCACGGCCGCGGAGCTGCACTGGTGGCTCGACCGCTCCGCCGGGGCGCTGCACGCCTCCGGCAAGCGTTTCTTGCCCTTCGTGCTCCGCCGCAAGGTCGTGCAGCGCGCGATCGTCGAGGCGGCCTGCGACTACGCCTCCTCCGAGCTGCGCAGCGCCGCACGCGACCCGGCGCATCCCCTCCGCCGAACCGTGCTCGCAGCGCTCCGTCGCTTCGCCGAGCGGCTCGCCGCCGGCGACGCCGCCGCCCTAGCACAGGCCGAGCGCCTGCGCCGCGCGCTCCTCGAGAGCATCCAGGCCGGTCCGGTCGTCCGCACCATGCTCGCCCGCCTGCGCGAGCAGCTCGAGCAGGACCTCGCCGACCGGCAGAGCGCGCTCTCGACGCTGATCGACCGCCAGCTGCGCACCGGCATCCTCGAGCTCCTCGCGGACGTGGGCCGCCGCAGCGCCTTCGACCGTTGGGTGCGGACGACCGCGAGCGACCTCCTCCGCCGCCACCACTCCGAGATCGGCCTCACGGTGCGCGAGAGCCTCGAGGGGCTCGGCGACGAGGAGCTCGTGCGGCAGAT
The DNA here is from genome assembly GCA_005888095.1 of Deltaproteobacteria bacterium. Lineage (GTDB taxonomy): Bacteria > Desulfobacterota > Binatia > DP-6 > DP-6 > DP-3. Next base: position 90,784 of record VBKF01000106.1, read on the forward strand.
CGAGGACCGCGTGGGCGCGGATCTCCAGTTCATCCGGCTGAACGGCGCCGTCGTGGGCGGCCTGGTCGGCCTCGTGCTCGCCCTGATCCACCGGCTCGCGGGCTGAGGGTCTATTCGCCGTAGCTGGCCGATCCGTCGCTACGCTGCGGGCGCATACTCCTCGTACTGTGGAAGCTCGTCCTGGATCTCGTACCAGGGCGCCTTCGAGCCCACGAAGATATGAGCCTGGGGTCGCATCCCGGGGTCGTCGTCGAGCGTTCCCATCGGGACGATTGCGAAGTTACGCTCGCGGTCGAAACGCGGCACCGGCCCGCCGCAGGTGCAGCAGAAGGTCTGCGTGAAGAACTGCGCCTCGGGGACCTTGTATGACGCGACGCCCTCGACGCCCCGGGTGAAGCGGACGCCGTCGACGCTGGTGACGAGGTTCGAGGCGTGCGCCGCGCCTCGCGCCTTCCGGCATCGCGAGCAGTGACAGTTCCGGGCGCGGAGCGGCTGCCCCTCGACCACGTACGCGACGCCGCTGCAGAGACAGCTCCCGCGCGGCGCGGGCCCGGGCGGATCGGGCGGTGGCCGGTCCGGCTGCGCCGGCACGTCGATACCGGGGGGATATGCATCGAAGCGCGGGAGGGCGTCGCGGATCTCGAACCATGACGCCCGCGAGGCAACGAAGATGTGGGCCTCCGGGCGCGCACCCGGATCCTCCTCCAAGCAGCCGGCGGGCAGGAAGACGAGGCCCTGCCACGGATCGCCCGGCACGACGGAGCCGCAGCGCGTGCAGAAGTAGCGGAAGAAGCCGGGCGAAGACTCCCAGCGCCCGACCCGCTCGCGCCCGCTCGACCGGAAGCCACTCGCCGAGGCCGCGACGTAGGTGGCGAACGGGGTGCCGTGGGCCTTTCGGCAGCGCGAGCAGTGACAGTGCGACATGAACTGGAACGGTCCCTCGGCGTCCCAGGTGACGGCGCCACACAGGCAGCGGCTGCGTGTCATGCGGGCTCTCTCTCAGGTCCGTTCCCGGCGCGCAAGGCGGCCTCGATGCGCGCCTCCCCACGATCGTGCTGCGTGCCACGACAGGGCCGCGATGGCTTGCGCGACACGCCCGTGCTACTCGAGGGGCGGAGGCTCGTGTGTCTGCGATCGACATCATCAAACGTCGCCTGAAGGAGGAGCGCATCCCCGACGCGCCCTTCCCCGACGAGATCAGCGAGAAGAAGAAGCGGCCGCGCGAGGTCGCGTTCATGGACGTAAACCTCTGCTTCCCGTGCGGCAAGTGCCCCGAGTTCTGCCCGGTCCAGTGCATCGAGTACCTCGCGCCCGGCACGCTACCAGGCCGGGGCGTGCAGCCGGTGCAGGACCGCTTCCAGGAGTGCATCGGGTGCTACATCTGCGTCGAGGTGTGTGCGCTGCTCACCGACTACGACGCCGTCCGCATGTACGACGTCGACCTCGTGGAGGAGCTTCTCGGGGCCAGCATCACCGACAAGAGGCCGGACGAATACGTCCCGGCCCAGCCCTACGAGGAGCTCTTCTCCGAGGGCGGCAGCCGCAGCGTGCGGCACCTCGGCAGGGGCTCTCGCATCTGGGAGAAGATGAACGCCGAGGAGCGCACCGTCATGCAGCGCGAGCGCGGGTGAGGAGGGTGAGCGATCCTCCGGAGAGCGAGGCGGGGGGCCGAAGCCCCCCGTCTGCCGCCCTACTGCGTAACGAGCGTTGATACCTGCGAAGCCGTCACCTTGATGTCGAACGCCGACGTGCTGCCGGAGTTGCCGTCGAGGCGCACGCAGTTCAGCGTCACCGTGATCGGGTTGGGGAATACATTCGCGATCACGAACGGAAGCGTCGTAGCGCCCGGAATACCACTACCCTGCGCGGGCACGACGGTCGCGGTCGTGCTGTCCGAATCGACGATGTTGCCACTCACGTCCTGCGCCAGCAGGCTGCACCTGACGTAGTGGGTCTTGTTGGTCTGGCCGTTCGAAAGCCACATCTTGGCATTTATGAGATACGTGCCGCTACTCAAGTTCACCGTGCTCAGCGTAACGCTGGCCCCGGTGTTGGGAATCGAAGCGGCCCCCTGGGCCAGCGCCGAGCGGTAGACCTCCAAAATGCCCGGATCACCCTTCGGGCCCTGCGTCCCCGTCAGACCCTGAGGTCCCTGCGCGCCGGTGTCGCCCTTCGAACCCTGAGCACCCTGCGCTCCCTTGCAATCTAGCACGCTGCACGTGCCGTCGTGATTCACGTCCTCGGTGCCGAGGTCACACTGGCTATTCTGGTTTAGATCCCAGCAATTCACGCCATGCGCGCCCTGCGGGCCTTGGGTGCCGGGGTCACCCTTGGGCCCCTGCCCTCCTGGCGCACCAGTATCGCCCTTCGGACCCTGGGGACCGCCATCCCCCGTGTCACCCTTCGGGCCCTGCCCCCCGTTCGCACCTCGGCAGTCCTCGATGTCGCAGGCGCCGTCCTGATTCACGTCCTCGGTGGCGAGGTCACACGCGCCGTCCTGGTTCAAATCCCAGCAATGCAGACCATGAGCGCCCTCCGGGCCTTGGTCACCCTTGGGGCCCTGCGCGCCGGTGTCGCCTTTGGGACCCTGCGCGCCGGCATCTCCCGGAGAACCCTGCGGGCCGGACGCGCCCGGGTCGCCCTTCGACCCCTGCGCGCCCGGTGCGCCGTCATCCCCCCGGTCGCCTCTCGGACCCTGCGCGCCGGTCGCACCTCGGCAGTCCTCGACGTCGCAGGCGCCGTCGTGATTCACGTCCTCGATGGCGAGGTCACACGCGCCGTCCTGGTTCAAATCCCAGCAATGCAGCCCGGGAGCGCCCGCCGGGCCTTGGTCACCCTTGAGGCCCTGCGCACCGGCGTCGCCCTTGGAGCCCTGCGCACCGGTGTCGCCTTTGGGACCCTGCGCGCCGGCATCTCCCGGAGGTCCCTGCGGACCCGGATCACCCGTCGGACCCTGAGGTCCGGCAGGACCTCGGCAATCCAGAACCGTGCACTCCCCATCTCCGTCCACATCCTCCGTCGCCAGCTGGCACCGTCCATCGGCGTTCAGATCCCAGCAATCGATTCCGTTCGCCCCGGGATTACCTCTCGGACCCTGCGGTCCCCCTCTCCCTTCAAGACCGATCGGCCCCATCGGGCCCATGGGACCCGCAGGCCCGGCTGGACCGCCCGGGCCCTGCGACCCCGTCGGCCCCATCGGTCCCACGGGACCGGCAGGCCCGGCCGGACCGCCTGGACCCAGCAGGCCCGTCGGCCCCATCGGCCCCATCGGGCCGTTGGGGCCCGCAGGACCGGTCGGACCCGGCCGCCCCATCGGCCCCATCGGGCCGGGGGGACCCGTCGGACCGGTCCCGAGCCTGACCTGAATTTCTCCCACCTTGCACTGCGATCGGAGGGTATCCCCCTTGGCGCCCCGGCAAACGACGAGGTTGCTCGTTGCCGCGCCCGCCGACCCCAGGCCAGAGCTGCAGAGCCAGACCAGTCCCAGCGCCAGTGTGTACGACAGTCTCATGCTATCTATCCTTTCGCCATCGTGTGTTCCGCTGTCCGTTACCCTTCCACCGCCGACAGGCTCACGTCATGACGCGGACGGCGGTGGGCGAACTCGACGACCCGACGGCGCGTCGGCCGCGGCTCCCCCGTCCTGCAGGGCCGTCGTCCTGCGTTCCAGCCCGCGGTTGACGTAGCGTCTGACCTTCATGGTGCAGATGACCATGCCGTTGCATGCCCTTGCCATCGCGCTCAGGAGTACCGGAGCCGCACCGATTATGTCAAGGGTAACTACATATCAGACGATCCCGGGCACTACTTTGAGTACGATATAAGCTATGTCGCAGCCTGCGCCCTTACCCACTGCCATGCGGGCATCCGTGCCCGCTCGCGTGCGCACCGCTCGGCGGTCCGCGCATTTTCATGTCGTCTGCCGTGTGTCCTGCATCGACTTCGCAGCGGGCAACGCCGCAAACCGAACACCTCGCAAGCTGCCGCGGTGCCGGCACGTCATTCCGACGTGCACGCAAGCGCTTGGGCGGCCGCCATCTCGCACTCCGTGTGCGGAGCGCCGGGAGCCACCCGACCCCGAGCGCCGGGGGTCCGGGGCGCGCGGCGGGGTCGCGCGAGCGTTCAAGCGGAGCGCGGCGCCGCCGCGCGAGGCCCGCAGAACCCCGGGATCAGTTGATCTGCTTGCGAATCGCTTCCACCGCCGCCTGGGCGAACGGATACTCGGGCTCGATCTCGAGGGCGCGCTCGAACTCCTCGAGCGCCTTGGCGAGCATGCCCTTCGCCCAGTAGACCTGCCCGAGGTTGCAGTGCGGGTAGTGACGCGGCTCGTAGCGGGGCGCCTTGATGGCCGCCTCGAGCCACGGGACCGCCTCGTCGAGGCGGCCGAGCTTGATCAGGTACGAGCCGATGTCGTTGTAGGGGTTGCCGAAGTCCGGATCGACGGCGATCGCCTCCTTGCACTCCGCGATCGCCGCGTCGAGGTTGCCCTGGAAGCTGTACGTCCAGCCGAGGAACGTGTGCGCCTCGGCCGTCGGATGGAGCGCGATCGAGCGCTGGTAGTACTCGACCGCGCCGTCGAGATCGCCGGACATCTGGCGGCGATATGCCTCGCGCAGGAAGTCGATCGCTTTCTCGAAGCGCTCGCCCGAGGGCATCCCTCGCGTATGATACGCCTCTCCGCGGGCGTTCACGAGAGCGCGGACCACGGCATCCGACACGGCACCGCGGCTTGCGCGCTCCGGAGGAACCCGGCGACACCCTCGACTCACGTGCGGGGCGGGTGCTACGCAGGCGGGACATGTCGTCCGTCCGCCCGCCGCTGCCCGCCCTCGAGCCGGAGACGCAGGCCTTCTGGAGGGCATGCCGGGCCGGCCGCCTCGAGATCGCGCGCTGCCGGGCCTGCGGCTGGTACATCCACCCGCCGCGGCCGATCTGCTCGCGCTGCCATGCGACCGACGTCGCGCCCGCGGCCGTCAGCGGACGCGGAACGGTCGCGAGTTACACGGTCAACCACAAAGCCTGGATCCCCGGCATGGACGTGCCGTACGTCGTCACACTCGTCGAGCTCGTCGAGCAAGCGGACCTCCGCCTCACCACGAATCTCGCGGGCTGCGACCCCGATGCGGTGCGGATCGGCATGCCGGTCAAGGTGACGTTCGATCCGGTGAGCGACGAGATCGCCCTCCCGCTCTTCGTACGCGACGAGGAGACGTCCCGGCCGGCGCCCGCTCCGCGCGTGCCGCAGCCCGTCGTGCCCGCCATCCGCCCGCGTGCGGAAGCGCGCTTGGAGCGGCGCGCGATCCTCTCCGGCGTCGGGCAGTCGCAGATCGGCCGGCGGCTCTTTCGCACCGGCCTCGACCTCACCTGCGAGGCCGCGCTCGCCGCCATCGCCGACGCCGGCCTGGAGCCCGCCGACATCGACGGCCTCGCGTGCTATCCGGGGCCCGTGACCGGCGACACCGGCTTCGCCGGTCCGGGCACACCCGACGTCCAGGATGCGCTCGGGCTCCAGCTCGGCTGGCACGCCTCCGGCCTCGAGGGGCCGGCGCAGGTCGCGCCAGTCATGCACGCCGCGCTGGCCGTCGCCGCCGGTCTCTGCCACCATGCCCTCGTCTACCGCACCGTCACCGAGGCGAGCGCCGCTGCCGGCACGGGCCGGCTCGGGATCGGCGCCGGCGCCCGAACCGTTGCGGGCTTCGCGCAGTGGCTCGTTCCCTTCGGCGCCATGTCGGCAGCCAACTGGGTGGCGCTCCACGCCGTGCGCCACATGCACGAGTTCGGGACGCGCCGCGAGCATCTCGGCGAGATCGCGCTCGCGGCGCGCGCGCACGCGGCGCTGAACCCGGCGGCGGTCTATCGCGAGCCGCTCACGATGGAAGACTACCTCGGCGCACGGCTGGTCACCTGGCCGTTCGGCCTCTACGACTGCGACGCCCCCGTCGACGGGTCCACCGCCGTCATCGTGTCGAGCGCCGACGTGGCCCGCGATCTCCCGTCGCCGGCGGTCCACATCCACGCCATCGGGAGCGCGATCCGCTCGCGGCCGATCTGGGACCAGTGGGAAGATCTGACGACGATGGCGGCGCGCGATGCTGCCGAGCAGCTCTGGGCGCGCGCCGACCTCCGCCCCGCCGATGTCGACACGATCCAGCTCTACGACGGCTTCAGCTGGCTTGCGCTCGCCTGGATCGAGGCCCTCGGCTTCTGCAAACGCGGCGAGGGCGGTCCGTTCGTGGCTTCGGGCCGCATTCGGCTGGGCGGCGAGCTGCCGCTCAACACCTGGGGCGGTCAGCTCTCGGGCGGCCGCCTGCACGGCTTCGGCTTCCTCGCCGAGGCGATCCGCCAGCTCCGCGGGACCTGCGGCGCGCGGCAGGTGCCGGACTGCGAGGTGGCGCTGGTGGCGGCCGGGGGAGGCCCGATCGCCGGCTGCATCCTGCTCACGCGCTGAGCAAGCGTACTTGTGCGGGTCGAGCTCGCTGTCGTAGCCTCGGCCATCATGCGGACGTTCACGGACCGGGTCGCCGTCGTCACGGGGGCCGCGAGCGGCATCGGCCGGGCGCTCGCGAGTCGCTTCGCCGCCGAGGGTATGAAGGTCGTGCTGGCCGACCTCGACGGGGGGGCGCTCGGCACGGTCGAGCGGGAGCTCGCGGCGAGCGGCGCCCGCGCGCTCGCCGTGCCGACCGACGTCGCGCGCGCCGCCGACGTCGAGGCGCTCGCCCGCCGTGCGCTCGACGCCTTCGGCGCCGTCCACGTGCTGTGCAACAACGCGGGCGTGGCGGGCCGCCCCGCACCGATCTGGGAGCAGTCGGTCGCGGACTGGGAGTGGACCCTCGGCGTCAACCTGTGGGGCGTCATCCACGGCCTCCACGTCTTCCTGCCGCTCATGCTCGCCCAGGACAGCGAGGGGCACGTCGTCAATACGGCCTCGATGGCGGGCCTCGTCTCGCTGCCCAACCTCGCCCCATACCACGCCACCAAGCACGCCGTGGTGACGATCTCGGAGTCACTGCACCACGAGCTCGCGCTCCGCGGGAGCCGGCTGCGGGCGTCGGTCCTCTGTCCGGGCTTCGTCCGCACGCACATCATGGAGGCGGCGCGCCCCGCGTCGACCGAGGAGATGCGCCGCTGGGAAGCCGGCTACCGCCGGCTGATCGCGGCGGGCATGCCCCCCGAGGAAGTCGCCGCGCGCGTGGTCGACGCGATCCGGGAGGAGCGCTTCTGGATCCTGCCGCACCCCGAGACGAAGGTCGGCTTCGAGATCCGTGCCCGGTCGATCCTCGAGGAACAGAACCCGATGTTCCAGCCGTTCCTCGACTGACGGTGGCTCAGGCGACACCCGCTGCCGCGAGGATGCGGGGGATGACGGCGCGCGTGGCGAAGACCTCCTCGGCGAGCGCCCGGGCCGCGCGCGAGGCCGTCGGGTAGTCGGCCTCGACCGCCGCGAGCGCCTCCACCGCTTCCTCCGGCGAGCGGAAGAAGCGCAGTCCCGCTGTGCACGGCAGATGACGCTCCGCCCCGGTCGCCTGCACGACGCACGGCCGGCCGCTCGCCAGGTAGCAGACGGTGCGATCGCTGACCCAGCCGGGCCGGGCCCGGACGTAGGCCGGCTTGGCGGCGCTGAACTCCCCGCGGGAACCCTGCACGTAACGACGGAAGGCATCCGGCGTGCCGGCCACGACCTCGGGGTCGACGAGCCGCCAGCCATGGCCGGCGAGCAGCGCGCGGTCCTCGGTCTCCCCGGGATGGATGTTGGCGGCGAGCTCGAGCTCGAGAGCGGCCTGGCGGGGCACGTCGATCAGCGCGAGGAACCCCGGACGCTTGTTACAGTCGTAGGTCTCGCCGTCGAGGAACGCATACTGGTTCGTCCACCACTGGGTCACGGTGGTGTAGCGCGTCCCGGGCTCGCCGCTGCGATCGGGCCAGACGGGCAGGTGCACGGCGGGCCAGACCCGCTCCCAGGCGACCTCGCCGACGTGCACCGGCGAGTCCGGGGCACCGAGGTTCTGCCCGATCGTCAGGTAGACGTCGTGGCTCCCGACGCCCAGGTCGTACTCGCGCGCCCAGATCTGAAAAGGGCCGGGGTCGAGATCGAAGAGCGCGGTGCGCGCGAAGCCGGCACGCAGGGGCGGCGTCACGCTCGCCGCCAGGTTCAGGAGGAGCGCGTCGTGGGCGCGCGCGGTCAGCTCCGCCGCCGGCATTCCAAAGTACTCGGCCCGGCCCGGGGGATCGTTGCGCGAGCAGTCGGGGAAGAAGACGAGCACTACGCGCTCCGCCACCCCGGCCCCTTCGATGTGACGGCAGAAGACTTCGATGAACTCCCGGTCGCGCGCCGGGTCGCCGCGCGTCCAGAGGAGCTCGAGCCAGTAGGCATCGACACCAGTTGCGCGCAGCCCCAGGAGGTACTGGAGCGGAACCCAGAAGTTG
>VBKF01000107.1 GCA_005888095.1 Deltaproteobacteria bacterium
CGTCACCGGTGCTAGCACGTCACCCCGCGCTACCCAACGGGCGGCTCACGCGGGTACCCGTCAAAAGAACGCTGATCTAACGTGTTCAGGTGATGACTGCGCGAACATTTTGCGCTAGATGGATTTTTCCGCTAACCGGTGAATCCTGCCGGGGTTACCCCCGTCGTAGAGGTGAAAGTGGTGCAAGACTTGGAGCCGCGGCTCCGCCGCATCGTCGCCGACCTGCTCGGGGTCAGCCCCGAGGAGCTGGCGCCTCAGGTGTCGCTCACCGACGATCTCGCGGCGGATTCGCTCGACCTGATCGAGCTCGCCCTCGCGATCGAGACGCATCTCGGCATTGCGATCCCCGAGCGCGCGGTCGAGAAGATCCGCACGTATGGTGATCTCGTGCAGGCCGCGCTCGCTCACGCCGAGCCAGGGGAGGCCCCCCGGCAGCCGGCCCCGGCACCGGTCGTCTCCTCGCGCGTCGTGCGCGCCGGAGGCGACCCGGCGCTGCCGCTCGTCCAGCGCTCGGGCACGCTCACGCCCTACGTCGTACAGAACATCACCGACGAC
>VBKF01000108.1 GCA_005888095.1 Deltaproteobacteria bacterium
ATGGACCAGTTCGCGTGGCTCGGCGAGCGGGGCGTGAAAGTCAGCATCCGCCGCGACGCCGACAGCCCGCCCCCGTCCCCACCCCCCTGAGATCTGCGCGGCGCTTGCTCGCGGCCGCGCACACCGCCATCATCGGGTGGCGCCATGAAGTCGACATCCTGGCTTGCGCTGGCCGTTCTCCTGGTCCTCGGCGGGCTGATCGTGTACTCGAGCCTCGGCCAGGGGGGGATCCGCTGCGAGGTGTGCCTGGAGTTCCGCGGTCGCGACGTCTGCCGGGCCGTCGACGGGACGAACGAGCACGACGCACGCATGGTCGCCACGACGAATGCGTGCGCATTCGTCGCCTCGGGCGTCACGGAAAGCATGGCGTGCGAGCGCACTCCGCCGCGGAAGGCGGAGTGCCGTCCGCGCTAGGATCGAGAAGCCCGCGCCGTCTCTCTCTGCTTCGTTTCGCCGCCGTTCGCCGCCCAACTGCCACCAGAAGTGCCACCGCCAGCGACGGGATACTGGCCCGCTGTTCACGCGCGCCCGGGTTTGCCTCGGCTTACGCGTACGCTAGAGGAACGCTAGAGGGACGCCATGAAAAACCTTCGCGCAGCCGCCGTCACCGCTCCGCTTGCTCTCCTGCTCGCCATCACGGCGGCAGCGGGAACCCTCAAGTGCCCGCCCGACTCGGCAAAGGTCGGGCCGACGTGCGTCGACAAGTACGAGGCGAGCGTCTGGCAGATCCCGCCCACCAGCACGGCGCTGATCAAGAGGGTGCAGATCGGGAGGGCGACGCTCGCCGATCTCACGGGCAGCGGGGCGGTGCAGCTCGGCTGCACGGGCACGCCCTACAACCACACGCCCTACCCGGCGCGCTTCCCGGCCGACGGCAACTGGACGCCGGTCTTCGGCTCGATCCCGCCGTCGCCGGGGGTGTACGCGGCCTCGATTCCGGGCGTGCTGCCGACCGCGTGCACGACCTGGTTCCAGGCCGAGGAGGCGTGCGCGCTCTCGGGGAAGCGGCTCTTGACGAACCAGGAGTGGCAGCGGGCCGCGGCGGGGACGCCCGACCCGGGGAGCACGCCCGGCGCGCTCGACTGCAACACCAACTCGAGCGGCCCGTCCAACACCGGCGACCGGACGAACTGTGCGTCGAGCTGGGGCGTCTTGGACATGATCGGCAACGTGGACGAGTGGGCGGCGGACTGGGTACCGCGGTCGACGGACTGCCCCGGATGGGGGAGCTTCAGCGACGACTTCATGTGCCTGTCGGGTGCCAGCACGACAGACGGCCCGGGCGCGCTGGTCCGCGGCGGGTTGTGGCTCGGCCGCTCGGCTGCCGGAGTCTTCGCCGTCTTTGGCGGCGGCCTCCCGTCGTTCTCGGTCGGCGATATCGGGTTCCGGTGCGCGCGCTAGTCGTCTCGGGCTTTGGTATTTTGACCATTGGGTCTCCTCGGATGAGGGGCCGGAGTCCGCGCCACCCGAGGAGGTCGCGAGGAAGTACAGCGCCCCCTCCGAGTCCTTCCACCAAGTCGGACTTCGTGCTGTCGCTCATTGCGGTTCTCCGCGACGCACGCATTTGAGGCTTCCGGCATGACCTCGAGCCGGCTGGTGATGGCCGGCGTCGATCTACGCACCGTCCAAGAACTTCTCGGACACAAGAGGCAGGCGATGACTCTCCGGTACGCTCTGTCACCCGAGCATCAACAACTCGAGGCGGGGTACAGCGGTTGACCCGCCAGGCAACTGCCACCGCTACAGCCACCGAGGAGCAGGCAGCGAAGGCCGAGCGAGGCCGGCGGGGGAGTGGTGAAGCTGCCGAGCGAGCGAACCGAGTGAGCCGTGCTGGGATCGAACCAGCGACCCTCTGCTTAAAAGGCAGATGCTCTACCGACTGAGCTAACGGCTCGCAGTTGAGATTTCGCGGACTTACACGCATCGCCTCGCCGTCGCAAGGTGCTGCTGTGCAGGAAATTCTCATGCCCTACCCTGCCACGCGCTGCTCCGGAGTGCTCTCGGCACGCTCGCTCGCCGTCG
>VBKF01000109.1 GCA_005888095.1 Deltaproteobacteria bacterium
GTCGGCCGCGTGCTTGACCAGCACCCGCGCCGCGGCGAGCGCGAAGTTGCCGCCCGAGCCGATGGCGCAGATGCCGTCCTCCGGCTCGACGACATCGCCGTTGCCCGACACGACGAGCGACGACTCCCGGTCGGCGACGACGAGGAGCGCCTCGAGGCGGCGCAGCAGGCGGTCGGTGCGCCAGTCCTTGGCGAGCTCGACGGCGGCGCGCCGCAGGTTGCCGCTCACCTGCCCGAGCTTCGCCTCGAAGCGCTCGAAGAGCGCGATGGCGTCCGCACCGGCGCCCGCGAACCCGGCCAGCACCCGGTCCTGGTAGATCTTCCGGACCTTGCGCGCGTTGGCCTTGACGATCGTCTGTCCCATGCTCACCTGTCCGTCGCCCGCGATGACCACGCGGCCGCGGTGGCGGAGCGAGAGGATGGTGGTGGCGCGGATCGCGTCAGGCACGCGGGTGCGCCCGGTCATAGGCCTCCATGAGACGGCGGAGGTCGACGTGCGTGTAGCGCTGCGTCGTCGAGAGGCTCGCGTGGCCGAGGAGCTCCTGGATGGCGCGCAGATCGGCCCCGGCGCCGAGCAGGTGGGTGGCGAAGGTGTGGCGGAGGGCGTGCGGCGTCGCCTTGGTCGTCGTCCCGCTCGCCAGCACGTGACGGTCCACGAGGCGCCCGACGCTCCGTGGGGTCAGCCGTCCGCCCCGTGCGTTGCGGAAGACCGCGCCGCGCGCCGCCGGCCATCCCGCGCCTGCTGCCGCCGTCCGGTATGTCTCGAGCGCGCGCAGCGCCGGACGTCCCACCGGCACGACGCGCTCCTTGCGGCCCTTGCCGAGGACGCGCACGAGGCCCGCGTCCGCGTCGAGATGCTCCCAGTCGAGGCCGGTGAGCTCGCTCACGCGGAGGCCCGAGGAGTAGAGCAGCTCGAGGATCGCGCGATCGCGGAGGCCGAGGAGCCGGTCGGCCCGCGGCGTCGCGAGCAGCCGGTCGACGTCGTCGAGCGTCAGGTGGGCGGGCAGCTTGCGCGCGGTCTTCGGCGTGGCCACGACGGCGGACGGGTCGTGCGCGAGGCGCTGCGTGTCGACCAGGAAGCGGAAGAGGCCGCGCACGGCAGCGAGCTTGCGCGCGATCGAGTTGCGGTCGGTCCGTCCGTCGAGCGTGCGCAGCCAGTGGCGGATCGTCTCGATGCGCACGGCGGCGGGTCCGCCGGCTCCAACGAACGCGAGGAACTGGCGGAGGTCTGCGAGGTATCCACGCACCGTATGCGGCGACGCGTGCCGTTCGGCGCGGAGGTGGGCGGCGTAGGCGGCGAGCGCGTCGGCCGTCGCGCGCTCTGTCCTTGTCGGCATGGGAGGCCGATGGTAACAACCAGGTCCGGGCGGTACAAGGTGACGGCGACCACGACGCGCGCCGCGGCGGTCTTCGTGATGCTCTCCGCGCTCCTCTCGGCCTGTCGCGCCGACCCGTCGACGCCGCGCGGGACCGCGGAGCGCTTCCTCGACGCCCACTACGTGCGCATCGATCTGCCCGCGGCGCTGCCCTACACGACGGACCTCGCGCGCCACAAGGTAGAGGAGGAGATCGGACTCACGCAGGGCCAGGCGATCGACGAGACGACGCGCAAGCCCTCGGTGCACTACACCTTCCTCGAGGAGCACCCCGTCGGCGACGACATGGTCAACTACCTCTACCGCGGTACGATCGTGGTCGAGGACGCCGACCGCTTCGAGCGGCGCTGGCTCGTCACGGTGCGCCGCGGCGACGGCGGCTGGCGGGTGACGAACTATCAGGAGCTCGGCGAGTGAGCCGAGGCCGGCTCGGGGTGGTCGCGGCGGTGGCTGTCGTCGCCGCGGCGGGCGCGGTCGCCGGCCTGGCGCATCTGGCGAGCCGCCAGCAGGGCCGGCTGCTCCGAGCGGCGGGGCACGCGCTCGGGCGAGACCTCCGTGCCGAGCGCCTCGGCCTCACCTTCCGCGGCGGTCTCGGCGTCGCCCTCGAGGGCGTCACGATCAGCGACGACCCGGCGTTCGACGCGGCAGAGCCCTTCCTCACCGCGCGGCGGCTCGGCATGCGGCTCAGCCTCCTCCCGCTCCTCCGGCGGCGTCTCGTCGTCGATCGCGTCGTCGTCGACGAACCCGTCGTGCGTCTCGTGCGCGACCGCGCGGGACGCCTGAACGTCAGCACGCTCGGACACCCCGAGCGGGACTCGGAATCGGCAGCCGATGCGTCGCGCCGGCACGGGCGGCCCGCCTTCCAGCTCGCGGCCCTCCGCCTGCGACACGGCACCCTCAGCTACACCGACCGCGCCACCGGGCGCGGCGTCGAGCTGACCGATGTGGCGGTCGACGCGCACGAGCCCCGCTTCGGCGCGCCCATGCCGATCGCGGTGCGGGCGCAGCTCGCGGGCGCCGACCTCCGCCTCGAAGACATCGTGAGCCAGGGGATGCTCGACCTGGCCGGCGCGCGGCCGGCGTACCAGGGCACGGTGACGGCAGGACGCGGGATGCTGGGATCGCTGCCGCTGGCCCGCGTACGCGCGACGATCCACGCGAGCCCCCCGGACCTCGCGCTCGATTCGGCCACCATCGAGCTGCTCGGCGGCAGCGCGACCGGAAACGCCCGTCTGACCGCGTCGGCGCTCGAGGCGCACATCGCCGGGCGGGGGATCGACCTGGCGCGCGTGCCGGCGCGCCCCGGCGCGCCGCACCCCGCGGGCGCGCTGGAGCTGGAGGCCGCGCTCGCGGGTCCCGCGCCGGGGACCGAAGGGTTCCGGAGTGCGCTCACCGGCAGCGGCAGATTCCGCGTCGCCGACGGACGCGTCGCGGGCGTCGGCGTCGGCCCGGCGATCCTGGAGGTGCTGCGGCCGCTGATGGGGAACGGCGCCGCCGATCGACTCCGGAGCCGCTACCCGGACCTGCTCGGCAGCGAGGACCTCCGCTTCACGCAGCTCTCCGGGACCGGACGGCTCTCGGGCGGCCGCGTCCACTCGGACGACCTGGTCCTCGCCGGCGCCAGCTACGACGCGCGCGGCGCCGGGGACCTCGGGCTCGACGGAGACGCCGACGTCTCGGTCCGCGTCGTGGCCTCGCCCGCGCTCACCGACGACCTCCTCGGGCGCTCCCGCATGCGCCCGGTGCTGGTCGATGACGGCGGCCGCCTCGGCATCCCGCTCCACGTGCGGGGGCCGCTGCACCACCCCCGGGTCACCCCCGAACCGGCGTTCGCAGCGTCGGTCACGCGGGGGTTGCTCGGCGGGACGGGCCTCGAGGAGAAGGCGGGTTCGCTGGTCGAGCGGCTCTTCGGCGGCAAGCGACGGCGGGAGCGCTGACGGCGTGCGCCTCCTCCACCTCCTCGCGGGGTCGCTCGTGCTCCGCCCCTACGTCTTCGTCTTCCTCGCCGTCTACCTCTTCGCGGCGGTGACGCGTCTCGGCGGGCGGCGGGCAGCGGCCTTCACGTTGCTCGCCTGGGCGGTCGCGTACGCCGCCGAGTTCAGCTCCACGCGCACCGGCTTCCCGTTCGGCTTCTACGTCTACCTCGACGTCACGCGCGACCGCGAGCTCTGGCTGGCCAACGTGCCCTTCTTCGACTCGCTGTCGTTCACCTTCCTGTGCTACCTGGGTTATGCGCTCGCGCTGTTCCTCTACTCGCCGCTCGCCGTCTCGCCGCGGGACTTCCAGGTGCTCGACACGCCGGACATCCGGGCGAGCCGCCGCGTGCTGCTGACGGGTGCCTTCTTCGTCATGCTGATCGACGTGGTGATCGACCCGCTCACGTTGCGCGGCGACCGCTGGTTCCTCGGCCGCATCTATTACTATCCCGGCGGCGGCATCCACTTCGGCGTGCCGCTCAGCAACTACGGCGGCTGGTTCCTCGTCGCGCTGGTGACGATCGGGCTCTACCAGCGGCTCGACCGCCGCGTCCCGCGGTCGCGCGACGGCCCGCGGCACGTGCGCTATGGTGGGCTCCTCGAGCCGGCGGTCTACCTCGGCATCCTGGTGTTCAACCTGACGCTCACGTTCTGGATCGGCGAGACCCTGCTTGGCCTGCTCGGCTGCATGCTGTATGCCCCGGTCGTCGTGCTCTTCCTGTCCCACCCGCTGAACCCGATGCGCCGAAAGGAGACGACCGTGACGTACGCCGTCCTCCTCGTCGCCCTGCTCGCGGCCGGGCCTGCCGCGGCGCTCACCGGCCGCGAGGTGATCGACCGGGCGCAGCAGCAGAATGGCTTCTCCACCTGGCGCGACCGGCGCAGCGCCGCCACCATGGAGACCTACGACAAGGGGGCGCTCGGGCGGGTGCGCGACGTCGACATCACCGAGCAGACCGAGCCGCGCGGCGAGCACCGGACCTTCATGGAGTTCACCGCGCCCGCGGACACCAAGGGGACCCGCTTCCTCCACGTCTCGCCGCGCGGGGAGAAGGACCAGCAGTGGCTGTGGACGCCGTCCACCCGCCGGGTGCGCCGGCTGGGCGACGCGCAGCGCGACGAGAACTTCTTCGGCACCGACCTCAGCTATCGCGACCTCGAGCTCATCGTGCGCATCCAGCAGTGGAACGACGACGAGGCGAAGGCGACGCTCGCGTCCGACGAGGAGCTCGACGGCAAGCCGTGCCACGTGGTCGAGCTCGTGCCGAAGAACAAGGAGTTCCCGTACTCGCGCTACCGGCTGTGGTTCGCGACCGCCGATTCGCTCCTCTGGCGCGTGGACGTCTACGACCTGGAGGATCGGCTCTTCAAGCGCGTGTCGCTCGGCCACTACGAGCGCCTCGGGCGTTACGCCACGGCGATGGAGAGCGACGTCGCGACCGTGCCGTACGGCACCCACACGACGTACAAGATGCGCGACGTCCGCTACGACACCGAGGTGCCGGCGAGCGTCTTCGACGTGGCGAACATGGAAGGCGGCCGCTAGCCACCTTCGTGCGACACATCCCGCAGCAGGAGCGGCCCGAGCGCGTCGTGGCGGAGGTCACGCGCTGGGTGGAGGCGCACCCGTGACGCCTGCCCGCTTCGTCCAGGACTGGCTCTTTGGACGTCCGCATCCGTGAAGCGCGGGCCGAGGACGCGTCGGCGCTCCTGGCCCTGTGGGCGGCGAGCGGTCTCCGACCGTCGGTGACCGACACGCCCGAGCACCTGCGGCGCCTCGTCGAGCGCGTGCCCGATCTGCTCCTCGTCGCCGAGTCCGACGGCGGTGTCGTCGGCTCGGTGCTCGGCGGGTGGGACCACTGGCGCGGGCACATCTATCGGCTGGCGGTGCACCCGGCCGCGCGCCGCGGTGGAGTCGGCCGCCGGCTCGCGGCCGAGATCGAGCGGCGGCTGCGGGCGCGCGGCGCCCGTCGGATCTACGCGCTGGCTTCCAGCCAGGCGGGCCTCGCGTTCTGGGCGTCCGTCGGCTACGAGCGGTCCGGCGACACGGCGTACGTACGGACCCTTCCCGCCTGAAGCCTCACTCGTAGCGGAGCGCGGCGATCGGATCGAGTCGGGCCGCGCGGCGGGCCGGGTAGAAGCCGAAGAAGATGCCGACGGCGCCCGCCACGAGGAAGGCACCCGCCGCGGCCGGCGCCGAGAGCAGGGTCGGCCACGCCGCGAGGTGGGCGATGAGCCGCGTCGCCCCGATGCCGACGACGAGGCCCGCCGCGCCGCCCACCAGGCTGAGCGCCGTCGCCTCGACCAGGAACTGGAGCAGGATGTGCTCGGTCCGCGCGCCGACCGCGAGGCGGACGCCGATCTCGCGCGTCCGCTCCGTCACCGACACCAGCATGATGTTCATGATGCCGATGCCACCCACCAGGAGCGACACGGACGCGACGCTGAGGAGCAGGTTCATCATCACCTCGCTCGCGTTCTTCGAGGCCTCGGCAATCTCGTTGAGGTCGCGGACGGTGAAGTCGTCGTCCTGGCCCGGCGGAATGCGGTGCCGCTCGCGCAGCAGCGTGCGGATCTGCCGTTCGACCTTGGGGAGGGCGTCGGCCGTCGCGGCCGTGACGACGACCATGTCGACCGTGCCCAGGATCTGCGTGCCGAGGACGCGCCGCTCGGCGGTCAGGAACGGGATCAGGACCACGTCGTCCTGATCCTGGCCCCACGCCGTCTGCCCCTTGCGGGCGAGGACGCCGATCACCTCGAACGGCACGTTCTTCAGGCGGATGATCGCGCCGATCGGATCCTCGCCCGCGGCGAAGAGCTGATCGACGACCGTCTGCCCGAGGACCGCCACCGGCTTGGCGCCCGCGTCCTCCTGCTGGTCGAAGAACCGCCCTGCGCCGACGCGCCAGTCGCGCACCGACAGGTATGACGGCGCCACCCCCTGCGCCGCCGTGGCCCAGTTCTGGTTGCCGTAGACGACCTGCACCACCTGGCGTTTGGCCCAGGCGACATCGGTGACGGCCGGGCATTCCTTGGTGATCGCCGTGGCATCCGCCACCGTGAGCGAGGCGGCCGAGCCCGAGCCCGAGTGCACGCCGTTGGCCGTGGTGGCGCCCGGGATGATCATGACGAGGTTGTTCCCGAGGCTCTGGATCTCCCGCTGCACGGCGGCGTTCGCGCCGCGCCCGATGCTCACCATGGTCAGCACCGCGGCCACGCCGATGATGACGCCGAGCATGGTGAGCGCCGAGCGGAGCACGTTCCGCCGGAGCGCGCGGAGCGCGGTGACGACCGTCATCCAGAGCAGGTTCATGCGCGAACGGCCTCCGTGGCATGCCGGGACGGTGCCTGCGGCTCGTCCGACACGATCCGCCCGTCGCGGAAGGTGACGATGCGCTCGGTGTAGTCGGCGACGTGGGGTTCGTGCGTGACCACGACGATCGTGAGGCGCCGCTCCCGGCGCAGCCGCAGGAAGAGATCCATGATCTCGGTGCTCGACTGCGTGTCGAGGTTGCCGGTCGGCTCGTCGGCGAGGAGCAGCGAGGGCCCGTTCGCGAGCGCCCGCGCGATCGCGACGCGCTGCTGCTGCCCGCCGGAGAGCTGGCTCGGCATGTGCTGGTCGCGGCCGCGCAGGCCGACGGCCGCGAGCAGCTCGCGCGCGCGCCGGCGCTGCTCGGCGAAGGGCACGTTGGCGTAGATCATGGGAAGCGCCACGTTCTCGAGCGCCGTCGACCGCCCGAGCAGGTTGAAGTTCTGGAAGACGAAGCCGATCCGGTGGCTGCGGATCGCGGCGCGCTCGTTGACGGAGAGCGTGGAGACGTCGGCGTCGCCCAGGCGGTAGGTGCCGCGCGTCGGCTGGTCGAGGCAGCCGATCAGGTTCATGCACGTCGACTTGCCGGAGCCCGACGCCCCGACGATCGCCACGAACTCGCCCGCCCGGATGTCGAGCGAGACGCCGCGCAGCGCGCGCACCTCGACGTCGCCGAGGTGGTAGACCTTCCACACGTCGCGGAGCTGGATGAGCGGCCGCATGCCCGGAGCCATGGCTAGAGCCTCTTCAGCCCGTGGAACCCCGGCAGCCGCGCGGGGGCGGCCTCCGTGCCCTCGCGCCGCAGGCCGACGACGATCCGGTCCCCCTCGTGGAGGTCGCCGTTCAGCACCTCCACGTGCTGGCCGTCGCGGACGCCGGCTTCCACCGCGACGCGACGGAGTGCGCCGTCCGGCGCGACGACGTAGACGGCGCTCTCCTCCGCCGCGCTCGCGCCCGCCGGCCCGGATGCGGCCCCGTCCCCGTCCGGATGGAAGCGCAGCGCGCGGACGGGGATGCGCAGAGCCTGGTCGCGCTTCGCGGTCGTGATCGAGACGTTGGCCGTCATGCCGGGCTTCAGCTCGAGCCCCGGGTTGTCGACCGCCACGACGACGTCGTAGGTCACGACGTTCTGCACGGTGATGGGCGCGTTCCGCACCTGCGCAACCCTGCCGTGGAAGGGCTGGCCCGGGTACGCATCGACGGTGAAGGCGGCGGGCTGTCCCTCGCGCACGCGCCCCACGTCGGACTCGCTCACGTTGGTGTCGACCTGCATCTTGGTGAGGTCCCCGGCGATGAGGAAGAGGGTCGGGGTCTGGAAGCTCGCGGCCACCGTCTGCCCGACGGCGACGTTGACCGAGACCACCACGCCGTCGACGGGCGAGAGGATGTCCGTGTAGCGGAGGTTCACCTGGGCCTCCTCGAGGGTCGCCCGCGCCTGCGCGACGGCGGCCTGGTCGAGGGCGAGCTGTGCCGACGCCTGCGCGTAGACGGTCTCGGCGGTGTCGACGTCGTTCTGCGCAATCAGGTTCCGCCCGAGCAGCACGCGGTTCCGCTCGAGGAGGAGCTTCTTGAGCTTCACGTCGGCGCGGTCGCCCTCGACCTTCGCCTGCGTGTTCTGGAGGCTGGCCTCGGCCTCGCGGACCTTCACGGCGAAGGGCGCCGGGTCGATCTTCGCGATGCGCTGGCCCTTCTTGACCAGCGCGTTGAAGTTGACGTCGATCGCCTGAATCGGGCCCGAGACGTAGGTCCCCACCTGCACGGTGGTGACCGGGTTCAGAGTGCCCGTGGCGTTGACGCCCTGCTCGATCGGTCCGCGGTCGACGGCGACGGTCACGTAGCCGGCGGGCACCATTCTCCCCGCCGGCCGGAAGTAGTACGCGGCGGCGCCGGCGAGGACCGCGGCGGCGGCGATGGCCGCGTGCGGGAGGTGCCGTCGCGGGCGAGCCGCGGGCGGCGCTTGGGGTTCGTCGAGGGGTCCCAGGTCTTCTGCGTGTATGCTCATGGTGTCATTCCGTCCCGAAGCGATGTGCGGTGGAGCGCTCGAGGGCGGCGAGCGCGGTACGGTAGCCGACCAGTGCCTGCACGCGGCTCGCCTCGGCGGTGGCAAGCGACACCTGCGCGTCCGTCAGCTCGATGATGTTGCCGACCCCGGTCTTGTAACGGCCCTCGGCGAGCGTGAGGTTCTCGCGCGCCTGTTGCAATCCCTTGTCCGCCACGCCGATGCTCTCGGCGGCCTGGCGCAGGTTGAGCAGCGCCTGCCGCACCTCGAGCGTCACGTTCTGGCGGGTGGCATCCTCCGTCGCCCGGAGGTTGTCGAGGTTGGCCTTCGCCTCACCCACCTGCGCCGTGGTGAGCCCGCCGTTGAAGATCGAGAGGTTGACCAAGCCGCCGAAGTTCCAGGTCTCCTGGAGCGGATAGCGGGAGCCCGACCAGGTGACGTTGCTGGTGAGCGTCAGCTTCGGCAGGTAGTCCTTCTCGATCGCCTTGATGCGCTCGATGTCCGCGCGCTCCTGGGCGGCGAGGCTCTTGAGCTCCGGGCGGTTGGCGTAGGCGAGATCGAGCGCCTCGGCGTCGCTGACATCGCTCCGCGGCTGCTCGAGCGAGTCCACGATGTCGAAGTCGAGCGGACCCAGGAGGCCGAGGGCGTTGCGCAGCGTCTCGCGCCCGAGGGAGACGTTGTTGCGCGCCGTCACCCGGTTGAGCTCCGCCGTGGCGAGCTGCACCTGCGCATTCGTCACGTCGAAGCGGGGCGCGAGGCCGACGTCGTGGCGGCCCTGCGCCAGGTCGACGTGCTTCTCGTTCTGGGCCACGGTCTCCTCGGCGACGTCGCGCAGGCGGTAGGCCGCCAGCAGCGCGAAGTATGCCTGCTGGACGTTGAACACCACCGTGTCGTGCTGCGTGTCCGCGTCGGCGGCCAGCGCCTCCGCCGACGCCTGCGCCGCGTGGATGAGCTCGAGGTTCTGGCCGAAGTCGAAGAGCACCTGCGAGAAGGCCATGCCGGTCGAGTAGAAGGGGAAGGTCTTGGCTCGCCCGGCCGCGGCGATGCCGATGAGCGAGCCAGAGCTCGCGTGCCGGCGGCTCGCCAGGTAGTTCGCCGAGACCTGCGGGAGATAGGCGGCCGCCGTCTCCCACACGCGCTCGCGCCCGGCGGCGACCGTCGCGGCGGCCGCCCTGAGCGTCGGCTGCTGGCGCAGCGCGATCTCGATGCACTCCTCGAGCGTCTTGCGCGCCTCGGCCCCGGCGAGGGAGGGGAGCGTGAGGAGGGTGACGGTGAGCAGCCAGTGCATGAGTGCGCGCCCGGAGACCGGCTCGAGGGTAGAGGAGAGCAACATACAATTGCATCCCCCCCTGGGCGGAAACTGATCGGCGGACCCCTAGGTGTCAAGGGGGGAAATCCCGTACAGCAAACGCGCTAGGATGTCCCGATGGTCTTCGTCGATGTGCTCCGGCAGACGAACCCCACCGCGCGCATCCTGGTCCGGGTCCGTCGTGTCGGCGAGATCGAGGAGCTGGAACGGCTCGGTGCCGACGAGGCGATCCCGTCGGAGTTCGAGACGTCGATCGAGCTGTTCGTGCGGCTGCTGACCCACCTCGGCGTGCCGCGGCACGTGGTGCGCGTGCAGGAGTCCCTCATCCGCCTGGACCACTACCACGCGCTGCGCGGCACGGCGCCCACGCCGGAGCTGCTCGCCGAGACGCGGAAGATCGTCATGGGCGGCATCCTCGAGACGGCCCAGGTGATGAAGGGGAGTCGCGCCGTGGGCCGGACGCTGGCGGAGCTCGACCTGCGACGGCGGACCGGCGCAACGGTGCTGAGCGTCGTGCGGAACGAGCAGCCGCTGCCGACGCCGGACGGCCCGACGCGGCTCGAGGCGGAGGACCTCGTCGTGCTCTACGGGCCGCACGAGGCGATCGACCGGGCGCTGGCGGTGCTGGAGCCGGCGGGGAGGTGAGGGTCGGCTCCTACCGCGCGCGCAGCCGCCTGACCTCCTCCTCGAGCGCCGAGAGCCTGTCGCGGAGCTGCGCGATCTCCGCCCGCAGCCGCTCCCCCTCCTCCGCCTGCTGTACGAGCCGGTCGTACTCGGCGGCCGCCTCCCGCACGGCGCCCTCGATCTCCTCGGGCTGCCAGGGTTTGCTCAGGAAGCGGAAGATTCGCCCCTGGTTGATCGCGGCGATCACCGCCTCCACGTCCGCGTAGCCCGTGAAGAGGATGCGAACGGCGTGTGGATACCTCGCGCGGACGTTGGTCAGGAGCTCCACGCCGCTGACTTTCGGCATGCGCTGGTCCGTCATGATGATGTGGACCTCGTTCTCCTGCATGAGGCGGTACCCCTCGTCCGCGCTGCGGGCCTTCAAGACCTCGAACTCGAGGCGCAGCAGATCGTGGACCGAGTCGCAGACGTCCGGCTCGTCGTCCACCACGAGGAGGCAGTGTCTCGGCAGCCCAGTCATGATGCACCTCCGGAGCTCAGCGGAAGGAAGACACGGAAGCAGCTCCCCTTGCCGGGCTCGCTCGACACCTCGAGTCGCCCGCCATGCCCCGCCACGATGCCATGGGTGATCGACAGGCCGAGCCCGGTCCCGTCGCCGACCGCCTTGGTCGTGAAGAAGGGGTCGAAGACGTGGGGCAGGTCCTGCGGCGCGATGCCGCAGCCGTTGTCGGCCACCTCGATGAGAATCTCCCTGCCGACGGCCCGGCTCGCGATGCGGATGCGTCCGCCCTCCGGCCGTCCCGCGGCCTCGATGGCCTGCAACGCGTTGACGAGCAGGTTGAGCAAGACCTGAGACACCTGGCTCGTCGCGCAGCGCAGCTTCGGCACGCCCGTGCAGTCGCACTCCACCGTGATCCCGCGACGCTGGAGTCGGCTGCGGATCATCTCCAGGCTCATGTCGACGAGATCCGCGAGGCCGATGGTTTCCATCTGAGGCGGCCCGCTGCGCGCCATGCCACGCATCGCCTGCACGAGCCGGGTCACGCGCTCCACCCCCTCACGCGTGCGGCCGAGGAGTCGATCGAGGTTGCCGCGGACGTACGGCAGGTCGATCTCCTCGGCCAGCTTGCGCACGCGAGCCGCGGTCGCCGGGTCGGCTGCGGCGAGGCGCTCACGGGCCCCCTCGTACGCGTCGAGGACCGCCATGACACCGCGCGTGTCGCGCTCGAGCACGGCCAGGTTGTTGGCGACGTACGCGAGCGGATTGTTGATCTCGTGCGCGACGCCGGCGGTCAGCAGGCCGATCGAGGCGAGCTTCTCGCTCTGGATCATCGCCGCGTGCATACGGTCCCGCTCGCTCACGTCGCGAATCGTGCCGATGAACTGCACCCGGCCGCCGACCTCGAGAGCGCCGAGCGAGAGCTCGAGCGGGAACCGGGCCCCGTCCTTGCGGCGGCCGGCCACCTCCACTGTGCGCCCGACGAGACGCGCCACACGGGTCTCCACGAAGCGCCGGAGGCCTGCCCGGTGAGGCTCGTGGAACTCGGGCGGCATCAGGCAGGTGAGGGGCTCTCCCAGCACCTCGGCGGCCGTGTAGCCGAAGGTCCGCTCCGCCGCCGGGTTGAAGAGGATGATGCGCCCTTCGTCGTCGGCGACCACGATGCCGTCGAGCGACGCCTCGGTCAGCTGCCGGGCGCGCCGTTCGGAAGCGGTCAGCGCCTCCTCCACCCGACGGCGGTCGCGGTCCGCGCGGCGCAGCGACCCGGCCGTCCACGCGACCACGGCGACGAGCAGCGCGATGTTGCAGACCGCGAACATCGCCAGCCCGCGTTCGGTCCCGTAAAAGCCGGCGTGCTGCCCCGCGAGCCGGAGCCACCCGAGCACCACGGGCGCGGCGATCGCCACGGGCAGCACACGCCGCGCCATGACGCCGCCGGCGCTGTCGCTGCCGACGACCGCGATGAAGCCCTGGTCCGCCCGCAGCAGAAGGATCCCGGCGCAGAGCACGCAGAACGCGAGCCCCGTGGGCAGCGCCATCCGTGGAGGCGCGCCGGAGATCGCCTGGGTTTCATACGCGTAGCCGATCACGGCCAGCAACGCCACGAGGGTGGCGGCGAGCGCGAGGGCCTGGGCGGGCCGGGGATCGCGGCGACCGTCCGCTTCCCAGAGCAGGGCGAGGCCGACCAGCACGAAATTCAAGGCCGTCGCGGGCGCCATCCGTACACGGGAGCCACCGGGGAGGAGCTGGTCGATGCCGAGATCCCATCCAGAGGCGTAGTCGAGCAGCGTGAGGAAGCCCATCAGAGCCGCGGCTCCCGCACAGGCTTCCATGACACGCCGCGCGCCGCGGGACATCACGGAGGCGCCGCTCCCGGCCAGGCACACCGACGCCCCCGCCAGCACGAACGTCAACGCCGTGCTGGGCCTCATGCTGGCGGTTCCGGGCAGCATGCTGCCGAGCGCGGCAGTGCCGACGAGCCAGCGGGTCAGCGCTGTCACGCCGGCGAGGGTGGCGACGACGCCCGCGGCCAGCGCGGGGAGCCGCGCGTTCGTTCGGGTCTTGGCGCGACGTGACGGCACGACTCAGCCGCGTGCCGGCCGCGGCACTTGCCGGAACAGCGCGACGAGGGTCTTCAGCCGATCTCCTTCCGGTCGATCAGGACCACGTCGATGTCACGGGTGCTTGCCGGGCGCACCGCGACGTCCCGAAAAGTCCCGCCAATGACCATGAAGCGCACGAGCCGGCGGCGGCCGTACTCCTCGCGCGGATGGCAGAGGACATCCACGCCCGGAGCGTAGCACCGGGAGCCGCGACGGGCCATTGACCACGGCCCCGGACGGCCACTCAGAATAGAGTAAGGATGCTTTTCTGGCTGGCCGGGTGACGCGGCCCCACGTCAAATTGTGTATTGCCAGCGACCGCGCGACTGCGATAGCGGATCTCATCGGCCAAGGGGGGTCGCCATGATCGCGCGTCGGATCGTCGGAAGCGTGGCCATCGCCATCCTGCTCGGACTTGCCGCCGGAGACGCCCGTGCGGGATGCACGACCAGCACCGACGCGACGGCCGTCAGGCGAAGTCTCGCCCGTCAGGTCCGCTGCAACGACAAGGAGTTCCGGCAGGGACCGGGAGCCACGTGCCTGCTGAGCGACCCGCCCGCGTGCGCGGGAACCCTCGTCACCGATGCGGTCGCGCTCGGCTACGGCCCGAACAACCCGCCGGCGGCGGCCGTGGACACGCGCGCGCTGCGGGCCCAGCTCGGGTGCCAGAAGCGGGTCGGCGCCGCGATCTCCGCCTACGTCGGCGTGAAGCTCGGCGGCCTCGTGCGCGGCCTGGACCCCGCCACCGTCGACGCGCGGGCGCGGCGCATGCTCGACCGCCTGCCGACGCAGTGCCTGGTGACGGTCGCCGAAGACGCGGCGACCGAGATCCCAGCGCCCGCCGTCGGCCGCCAGTGCGCCGCCGCCGCCCCGATGGCGGGGAGCACGGTCGACGGCCCGGCTCTCCGCGACTGCCTGCACACGCTCCTCCAGGTCTGGGTCGACCGCTGGGGCCCGAACCCGCAGCCGCTCCGCCCGAACATCCTCTTCATCCTGAGCGACGACCAGCGCTGGGACACGACCGACGGCAAGCACGGGCTGTCGGGCGCCGACGTCATGCCGCGCACGCGCGCGGAGCTCGCCGACCAGGGCGTGGAGTTCAACGAGGCGTTCATGACCACGCCGCTCTGCTGCCCGAGCCGGTCGAGCATCCTGAGCGGCCAGTTCGCGCACCGCACGGGCGTCTACAAGAACGGCGGCAACAACGGCGGCGCCGACGACTTCGACGACACCTCGACGCTCGCCATCTGGCTGCAGAACGCCGGCTACCGGACGAGCCTCATCGGGAAGTATCTGAACGGCTACAACACGCTCTGGAACACGAACCAGGGCCAGCCGCCCTACGTACCGCCCGGCTGGAGCGAGTGGCACGGCATGAAGAACGTCGCCTACTACAACTACCGGATCGTCGAGCCGGACGGCGCCGGCGGCTACGTGGAGAACTTCTACGGGAACACCCCGGCGGACTACTCGACCGACGTGCTGCGCGAGAAGGCGAAGACCTTCATCGCGAACGCCGTGGCCGCGGGCGAGCCCTTCTTCCTCTACCTGGCCTTCAAGGCGCCGCACCTGCCGCAGACGGCCGCCCCGCGCCACGACGGCCTGTTCCAGTCGATCCCGCCGTGGCGGCCGCCGAGCTACAACGAGCCCGACGTGTCCGACAAGCCGACGTGGATGCAGAGCCTCCCGCCGCAGGACTCGACGGACCTGGACCAGATCCGCATCGACCAGCTCGAGATGCTGCAGGCGGTGGACGAGGCGATCGGCGGCAGCACGACCTACGGCATCACCGGCATCATGGAGCACCTCCGGAACCTCGGCGTCGCGGACAACACGATCGTCGTCTACTTCTCGGACAACGGCTGGCTCTGGGGCGAGCACCGGCTGCGCGCGAAGAACCAGCCCTACGAGGAGTCGATCCGCGCGCCGATGTTCGTCCGCTACCCGCCGCTCGCCCCGCTGCCGCGGAAGGAAGGCTGCTTCGCCCTCAACATCGACCTCGCCTCGACGTTCGCCGAGCTGGCGGGCGCGGGGGTGCCGATCTTCCAGGACGGGCGGAGCCTCGTCCGCGTGATCGACGGGACGCAGCCCGCGGGGACGTGGCGGACGGACTTCCTCGCCGAGGCCTGGCCCGGGAGCCACCCGTGGGCGACGGTGCGGGAGGCCCAGTGGAAGTACACGGAGATCGCGCTGACGCCGGGCGATCCGAACACGCTCTTCGATCGGGAGCTGTACGACCTGATCAGCGACCCGTACGAGGAGAACAACGTGGCGAGCGATCCCGCGAACGCGACCCGCGTGGCGACGATGGCGGCACGGCTCAGGCAGCTCAGGCAGAACTGGCCGGTGGATGCGGATCCCAACGGGCCGGACCCGGAGGAGGACGAGTGAGCCGTTGCCGGTAGGGCAGCCGTCTAGCTAAGCGGCACGCTTTTCAGTCCGGGCGGCGTGGAGTACGATTGCGTGCGCATCGGAGCGGGGAGGCGCCGTGGTCGGTCTGCTCTGTCTCGTGGCTCTCGTGCTCGCAGTCGTCGCCATCCGGCGGTCCGGACCGCGCGGCGCGCTCGCCGAGCGGATCGAGCGGATCGAGCGGCTCGAGCGCGAGGTGCGGGAGCTGCGCATTCTCCTCGCGGCGTTGCGCCCGGAGGCGGGGGCGGCGCCGGCGGCCGTCGAGCCCGCGCCGATCGCGCCCGCCCCTCCCGCGGCGCGACCCGTACCCGAGGCAGCGCCGGCACGAGCGGTGGCACCAGCGCCGCCCGCACGCCCGGGGCCGCCACCGCCCGCCGCTGCCGGTGCGCCCTGGGTCGGCATCGACTGGGAGCGCTGGTTCGGCGTGCGTGCAGCCGCGGTCCTCGGCGGCGTCGCGCTCGCGCTCGCCGGGCTTCTCTTCTTCAAGTACTCGATCGAGCACGGCCTCATCCCGCCCTGGCTGAGGGTCGTCATCGGCACGCTCGTCGGCGTCGGGTGCATCGCCGGCTCGGAGCGGACGCTCCGGCCGCGCTATGCCGGCACGGCCAACGCGCTCGCGGGCGCCGGGGTCGTCGTCCTCTACGCCGCTTTCTGGGCGGCGAGCGTCCACTACGGCCTGGTCGGCATCCCGGTGTCGTTCGTGCTCATGGTCGCCGTGACCGCGGCCTGCTGTGCGCTCTCCTGGCGCCACGCCTCGCAGGTGATCGCGCTCCTCGGCCTGGTGGGCGGCTTCGCGACCCCGCTCCTTCTGGCCAGCGGCGCGCACCGGCCGGTCGGGCTGTTCGGCTACGTCCTCCTCCTCGATCTTGGCCTGCTCGTTCTGGCGCGCCAGCGCCGCTGGCCCCTCCTGACGGTGCTCAGCCTGGCGGCGACGCTCCTCTACGAGGTGCTCTGGATCGGCGGCCGCATGGGTTCCGACCGTCTCTTCCTCGGGCTCGGCATCCTGGCCGTGTTCGTCTTGCTCTTCGCGCTCGCCCCCGCGCTCGCGCCCGCCGAGGATCGGGCGGAGTGGCTGGCGGCCCGGGCGGCCGCGGTACTATTCCCCTTCGCCTTCGCGCTCTACTTCGCGACGAGCGCGCGCTTCGATCCGCACCTGCATCCCGTCGCGCTGCTGCTCCTCCTCCTCTGCACCGCCGCCGGCTGGATCGGACGGGCGGAGAAGACGTACTGGCTCGGGCTCGGTGCCGCCTCCGCGACGGTCGCCGTGGTCGCCGCGTGGCTGCTCGCGCGCGACCTCGATGTCGCGCGCGCCCGCGAGGCCGTCATGTGGTGCGTCGTGCTGGCGGCCGCCATGCACGTCTTCGTCGAGTGGGAGCCGGCGCGCGAGGGCGCCGACGGGCCGGCCCCCGCGGCGCTGGTCGCGAGCGTCGGGCTCCTGGTCGTCCTGATCGGGGGCTCGACGCGCGCCCTTGCCGCGGCGCCGTGGCCGTGGCTGGCCGCGTTCCTCGGGCTCGGCGCACTCGTGATCCGCCATGCGGTCTTCCCGGGACGGGGGCAGCTGCACGTGGTCGCGGCCGTGGCCGTCGCCATCGGGCTCGCGACGGTCGAGCGCGTGCACGGACAGCGGCCGGGCTTCCCGCCGCACGCCGTCTACCTCGGCGTCGCGCTCGGCGTCGCGGTCGCGTTCCAGGCCGTTGCGGTCGCACACCGGTCGCCGAGCGCCCGGCGCTGGGCGGACCACGGCGCCGCGGCGCTCTGCGTGGTGCTCCTCCTCCACCTGATGACCGCACCCGGGATCCCGCCGGCGTCGGCATGGCTCTTCCTCGGCGTCACGGGCACGTTCGGTCTCCTGATAGCGCTCGCCGCCACGCGTCTCGGCGCCGGCAGCTGGCTCCTCGTCGCCGTGCTCGCGACCGCCATCGTGCAGGGCACCTGGACCGTCGACCTGCACGCGCCTGCGGTCGCGACCACGGCCCTCGGGCTCGAGGCGGCGGCCGTCCTGGTCTTCACCGCCTGGCCGTTCCTGGCCGCGGCGCGCTTCCGGGGCGAGCCCTTCGCGTGGCGGGCGGCCGCGCTCGCGGCTCCGGCCTGGTTCCTGTCCCTGAGGTCGCTCTTCGTGCTGCGCTTCGGCGACGCGGCGATCGGCCTGCTGCCCGTGTCGCTTGCCGTCGTGTGCTTCGTCGCGGCGCTGCGGGCGCGCGACCTCTGGCCGGCGTCCGAGCCGCTGCGCACGATGGCGCTCGCCTGGTTCTCCGCCGCCGCCATGGGCTTCGTCACCGTCGCCATCCCGCTCCAGCTCGAGAAGGAGTGGGTCACGATCGGATGGGCGCTCCAGGGGCTCGCCCTCACCGCGCTCTGGGTGCGGCTCGACCATCCGGGGCTGAAATACTTCGGTCTCGCCCTGCTGGCGGGGGCGACGGCTCGTCTGCTGAACCCCGCCGTGCTCGGCTACTACCCCCGACCCGCGTTCCGCATCGTCAACTGGCTCATGTACACCTACCTGGTCCCGGCGGCGGCGCTGCTCGCCACCGCGGCGCTGCTCGAGCCGCGCGAGGCGGCACGCGCGCGTCCGTGGGAACGTGAGCGGTGGTACGCAGGGGGGTGGCCGATCGCCGCCATCGGGTGCGGCGCGGCCGGCCTGGTCGTGATCTTCGTGTGGATCAACCTCGCCATCGCCGACTGGTTCACCTCCGGCCCCGTCCTCCGCCTGAGCTTCGAGCGGCTGCCCGCGCGCGATCTCACGACCTCGCTCGCCTGGGCGATCTACGCGCTCGTCCTGCTCGCCGTCGGCATGGGGCGGGGCCGGATCGGGCTCCGCTGGGCGAGCCTCGGCCTCCTGATGATCACGATCGCGAAGGTCTTCCTGCACGACCTCGGCGAGCTCCGCGATCTCTACCGCGTGGCGTCGCTGCTCGGGCTCGCGGTCTCGCTCATCGCGGTGTCGCTCGCCTATCAGCGCTTCGTTTTCCGCGACGCGGCGGCGGAGCAGACGTGACCCGGCTCGCCGTCGCGCTCGGAACGCTGCTCGCCCTCGCCGCCCATGCCGCCGATCCCGGCGAGGTCGACCTCCGACGCCTCTTCCCCCGCCAGGCCGAGGTCTACGTCACGCCACCGGGCGGTCTGTCCGAGCTCCGGCTTCCGGCCGAGGTGCTCGCCGCCTGCCGTCCCGACCTTTCCGATCTCCGCCTCTTCGACCGGCGCGGGCTGGAGATCCCGTACGTCATCGACGCCGGTCCCGAGGCACGGACGCGCGCCGAGGTCGCGGACCGCGTCGAGGCGCAGATTCTGGAGGCGCGCCGCGAGGAGATCGGCCGGGCCGACGCCCCCGCTCTCCGGCGCGAGGCGTACGTGGTCGTCGCGCCGACCCGGACCACCGAGGTCGGCACGTGGGACCTCGTCATGGAGACCGACCGGCCGCGCTTCGTGCGCCGGGTGGACGTGCGCGCGGAGGCGGCTGATGGGACCGGCGTGCAGGTGCTCGAGAACGCCTCCGTCTTCCGTCTCGGCGCGCAGCGCGACAAGACGCGCCTGCCGCTGCCGCCGCTGTCGGGGGCCCGGCTCACCGTGACGGTCGAGGGCGAAGAGGACTTCTACCTCGAGCCGCGGCTCTTCTTCGAAGGCGCGCACGTCCTCGCGGCGCGCGCCGAGGCGGCGGTCGACCTCGCGGAGGTCGCGCGACAGGACGCCGACGGCCGCACGGTTCTCGAGCTCGCCCGGCCGCGAGGTCTGGTGCCCGACGTCCTCCGTCTGCGGACGACGACGGGGAATTTCGACCGCCCGGTCGAGGTGTGGGACGAAGGGCCGGGGGTCGAGCCCGTTTTGCTCGGTCGCGCCGACGTCTTCCGCGTGCAGGCGCTCGCTCGCGCCGAGGAGCGCGAGGTTTCGCTCCGGGCGGCGCGGGGCGATCGCCTGCGCGTCGAGATCGTCAACGGAGACAGCGCGGCGCTCGACGCGCTCGAGTTCGAGGCGATCGTGCGCCGGCCATCGTTGATCTTCTCGCTCGACAGCGACGACGGCGAGGCGCCTGCCGCGACCCTGGCGTTCGGCGGTGGGCGTGCGTACCGCCCGCGATACGACCTGGCCCGCCTTCTCGGCCCGGCAGGCGCGCGCGCCGGGGCTGCCCTTCGCGACGCCGCGCGAAGCGCGCGGCTCGGCGCCGTCGGCCCGAACCCGATCTTCGACGGGGCACCGGCCCTCGGCTTCGCGATGCGCGCGGGTGCAGAGGTCGACACGCGTCTCTACGCCCGTCGGCGGCGGATCACGGTCGCGCCGTCGCCCGACGGCCTCTCCCGCCTCTCGCTCACGGCAGAGGATGTCGCCCACGCGCGCCCGGATCTCGCCGACGTGCGCGTGGTCGACGCGGCGTCGCGGCAGTGGCCGTACCTGCTCGACCGGGACGGCGTGGAGCGCTGGGAGAGGGTGTCGGTCGAGGCTCCGATTCGGCGGCAGCGGACCTCTCGCTACCGATTCGGGCTCCGGGCCGCACCCGCGCGTCTCGATCAGCTCGTGCTCGACGCCGATACGCCCTTCTTCGATCGCGCCTTTCGCCTGGTCGCGACGACGGAGCGTGAGCCCGAGCGCGTGCTCGCCGCGGGCCGCTTGCGTCAGCCGATCGGCAAGCCCGGTCCGGTGACGATCGCCTTCCCGCCCTCGCGGATCGACGGGCTCGAGCTCGTTGTGGAGGACGGCGACGATGCGTCGCTCGCATTCCGCGCCGCGCGCGCGCGGCTCCGCCTGCCCGAGGTGTATCTCGCGGCACCGGCGGGCGAGTACTCCCTCCTCGTCGGGGACCCGGAGGCGACCGCGCCGGATTACGAGCTCGCGCGCATGCGCGACGTCGTCCTCGCGCTGACCAGCGCCCCGGTCGTGACGCAGGCGCCGGGTCCGAATCCCGACTACAGCGCGCGTGCCCGCCTGACCAGCGGCGAGCGTCTGCAGGGCACGCTCGCGCAGGCGGTCCTGTGGGCCGTGCTCCTCGCGGCCGTCGCGGTCCTCGTGCTGCTCACGCTGCGGCTCGCCCGCTCGGGCGACCCCCGCTGAGAGAGCGCGCGCAGCGGCGCCATCGATCGACCGTCTCCTCGGCCGGGCGCTCGCCCCCGGCGCTAGATGCGCCGGACCCGGAAGACGAGTGTCTCCGAGGCACTCGCGCCGTCGACCGTGCAGGTGACCGAGAAGGTCGCCGTGAACGAGCTGCCGTCGAAGGGGGAGTAGCGGACGGTGATGGAGCACTCCGGAGAGGCGTAGGCCGCGGCCACCTGCTGGAAGGCGGTGACGACCGCGCGGGCGAAGGCGTGGATCCCGAGGTTCGGGAGCGTCGCCAGGGGCGTCTCGGGGATCGACACCACGCCGCTGGCCGCGTAGCTGAGCGCGTAGGTGCCCGTGGGCAGGTTCGCCGGGAACCCGGGCGGCAGCCCGTTCACCGCCTTCGGACCGTAGTTGAACAGCAGCCGCGTGCTCGACCGCCCGCAGGCCGTGACCGTCACCCGCGCGCCGCCCGCCTCGTCGCCCATCGTCAGCGCGATGGTGCCGTCCGCGAGTTGGTGCACGGAGCTCAGGTCGACCGCCGTGGCCCCGAACTGGTTCTCGACGACGAGCGTCGGGGTCTCGGTGCAGGGCGCGCCGTCGGGGCCGAGCACCCGGAAGGTGACCTGATCGCCCGGATGGTGGAAGCCGGCGGTACGGGAGTTCGTCTCGACCAGGATGGGCTTACCGGCGAGCGCGGCGACGCGCATGCTTCCCGAGTACGCGACCCGCAGGACGCGCATCCTGCGGCTCGCGCGCGTCACCGGACTGTCCAGCGCCGCCTGAGCGTGCTCGAGGACTCGCTGCAGCGCCCCGAGCCGCCCGGCGAGCCTGCGCGCCAGTGGCCCAAGCTCCTGCGCGGCGGCGGGGTCCCGGGCGAGCGTCACGAGCTGGGGGAGGAGGCCCCGGGCATCGGCCAGGCTCGCGGAAGCGGCGGCCGTGTCCTGCGAGAGCGCGGCGGCCGACGCCATGCCGACCCGCTCGACGAGCGCGTCGAGATCTGCCCGGAGGGTCGATCCGACCTGCGCCCGGGCGGAGGCGACAGCGAAGAGGACCGCCGCCACGAGGGCCGCGAGCGCTGCCCTCGTCCGTTGACCATTTCGCGCGCACGTCGTGCTTCGTAGCCGTCCCATGGGCTGAAGCATCGGCCGGATCGCCCCTGGACTTGAGTCTCCGTCCCGGGCGAGCGGTCACGCCGGGACCATGCGAAACGCCCGGCGGCCGATCCGGCATCACCCCTCGCGCAGCGCCTCGACCACCGGCAGCCGTGCGATCCAGCGCGCCGGCAGCGCCCCCGCCGGGACGCTCACCAGGAAAGCGGCCAGCGCCGCGGCGGGGAGGCTCGCCGCGGCGAAGTGGAAGTCGACGTCCCAGCCGAGCTGATAGGCGAAGTTGACCCGCACCCAGAGGAGGGCGAGCGCCGCGCCCATGGCGACGCCGCCCGCGAGGCCGAGGAGGCCGACGCCCGCCGCTTCGGCGACGACGGAACGCGCGACCTGCCCGCGCGTGGCGCCGGCGGCGCGGAGGAGCGCGAGCTCACGGCGGCGGTCGAGCGACACCGCGATCAGGGCCTCGGCGAGGCCGAGTCCCGCGACGACGAGCGGCAGCACCTCGAGGGCGCGCGTGAAGCGGAAGGCGCGGCGCACGGCGTCCTGGTGGTAGGCGTAGAGCTCGCGCTGGGTGAGCACCTTGAGGCCCTCCTCGGCGCCGACGCCGCCGGCGATCGCGCGCCGGACGGCCGCGGCGTCGACGCCGGGCCCGAGCGTCACGTGGAACCGATTGACGGCGCGGTCCCCCCACCAGCTCTGGTAGGTGGCACGCGAGAGGACGATGCTGCCGCGCGGCGAGACGTAATCGACGACGACGCCGGCAACGGGCGCGGTGAAGGCACCTGCCGGCGTCGGGACGCGCAGCGTGGACCCCACCCCGACGCGGAACTGGCGAGCGAAGTTCCGCGAGACGAGAGCGGCGGTCCCGGCGCGCACGGCGGCGAGCGCGGTCGCCGGATCGCCCGCGGCGAACGTGAAGTCGCCGGCGCGCTCCTGCGCGAAGGCGCCGTCGTCGAGCGAGTCGACGCTGATGCGGCTGCCGTCGTACTCCTGCTCGGCGAGGCGCAGGCGCTCGACGCGCGCCACCCCGGGCACCGCGAGCAGCCGCGCCGCCAGCGACTCGTCCACCGGCGTCTCGATCCACCCCGTGGTCGCCGCCGACGCGACGACGAGGTCGGCGCGCACCTGGTGGCGGATGAAGTCGAGCACCGACTGCTCGAAGCTGCGCGCGAGGGTGCCGGACATGAGCATCAGCCCGAGGCCCAGCGCCAGGACACCCGCGGCGAGCGCGAGCTGGTCAGGGATACGGAGGAGCCGGTCGACGGCGAGCCGTCCGGCGAAGCCGAGCCAGCGGCGGAGCGGCGTGAGCAGGGCGGTCGCGATGGAATCCGCCCGTCGCATGAACAGGATGACCAGCGCGAAGTCGGCCGCGACGGCGGCGAGGTTGCCGCTCCACGGCGAGTCGAGCCACACCTCGCCCGACAATCCCGCGCCGGTGATCGCGAGCGCGGCGGCGAGGCTGCCGGACGCGGGCCAGCGGCGGGACGCGAGTGGCGGGTCGCCGCGCCGCACGGCCGCCAGCGGCTCGACGCGCAGCGCTTCGCGAGCGGGAAGCCAGCCGGCGAGGAGCGCCGCACCGATCCCGCTGGCGAGACCGAGGCCGAGGGTCGCCGGCGACAGGGCGAGGCCGGCGGTGAAGATCTTCATCGAGAAGACGAGCTCTGCCGATTCACTGACGCTGCGGAGGAGGAGCCGGCCGAGCCCCACCCCGAGCGGTACCCCGACGGCGGCCCCGACCGCCCCCAGGGCGAGCGCCTCGCCGAGGACGAGACGCAGCACGTGCCGCCGCACGGCGCCCACGCAGCGGAGGAGGCCGATCTCGCGGCGGCGCGCGGCCACCGAGGTGCCGACCGCGCTGCCGGCGACGAACACCGCCGCGAGCAGCGCCAGGCCCGAGATGCCCGAGAGGAGCGTGCGATAGGAGCGCAGGTAGCGCTCGATCTGCTCGCCGCGACGCGCGGGGGGCACGGCTTCGAGCCCCGGCCAGGACGCCAGCGCCCTGTTCATCGCCCGCGCCGCGTCCTCGACCGCCACGCCCGGGAGGAGCGTCACGTCGACCTGGTCCACGAGCCGGTCTCGGCCGAGCACCACCTGTGCACCCACCACGTCCATCAGGAGGAGGTTGCCGCCGTAGGCGCGCCCGACGCCGCCCGGCGGCAGGATGCCGCGCACGGTGAAGGTCCGGATGCCGGCGGGCGTGCGCAGCCGGAGGTGCGCCCCGGCGCCGATGCGCAGTCGAGATGCGAAGCCGTCGGTCAGGATCACGCTGTACGGGTCGACGAGGAAGGAGAGGGGATCGTCGACGACGTGGTCGCCGGCCTTGACGAGGTGCAGCGTCCTGATCGCGTGCCCGTCGGTCACGTCGGCCGCGAACACGGCGAGCGCCTCGCCGGCCGCGGGCGCGTCGACGGCGTAGAACGTGGCGGTGACGATCGGCACGGCGTGGTCGACGCCGGGCAGCGCCCGCAGCCGCTCGGCGACGGTCTCGGGAAAGGGTCCGGGCCCCCGCACCTGGAGGGCCGCCGTGCCCGCCAGGTCCTCGATCGCCTCGGTGAAGGCGGCCAGCGTGCTCGCGTTGATCACCCGGATGGCGACCACGAGCGCGACGCCCAGCCCGACTCCCGCGGCAGTGAGCGCGCCACGCGCGCCGTGGGCCCGGAGCTGGCGGCGGGCGAGCAGCACGACGGCGCCCATGAGCGGCGCGAGTATGGCGGTGGCGGCTCGGTTGCGCCAGATCGGGAATGTCTGTTAGGCGAGACCCGAGTGGCGGTCGCGCGGGTCACCGAGATCAGGGCCTCCTCGCCCGACGGCTTCCGGGAAGCCGTCGAGGAAGGTGTGGAGCGGGCCGCGCGCACCCTGCGCAACATCACCGGGCTCGAGGTGGTGAAGAAGCGGGTCAAGGTCGAGCGCGGGCTGATCGTCGAGTACCGGGTCGACATGAAGGTGGTCTTCGTGCTCGAGTGAGGAGCGGTCGAGATGGCAGTCGCACGCATCACGCAGATCATCGGCGCCTCGCCGCACAGCTGGGAGGACGCGGTCCGCAACGCCCTCGAGCGGGCCAACAAGACGCTGCGCGGCATCACCGGCATCGAGGTCATCAAGGAGAACGCGGCGGTCGAGAACGGCAAGATCGCCGAGTACCGGGCCACCGTGCAGGTCACGTTCGTGCTGGAAGGCACCTGAGCCGCCATGTCCTCCGCTTCGCAGGCTCCCGGCGACCGCCTGAGCGCCCTCGACGCGGCGTTCCTCTACCTCGAGCGGACGGGGCAGCTGCTGCACGTCGGCGGCCTCTATCCGGTCGCTGGCGCGCTCGACTTCCAGCGCCAGCTCTCCGACCTCGCCGCGCGGCTCCACCTGATCCCGCGCTACACGCAGCGCGCGGTCAGCGTGCCCCTCGGTCTCGCTCACCCCACCTGGGAGCCGGACCCGCGCTTCGACATCCGCAACCACGTGGTGCGGCACGTGCTCCGTCCCCCGGGCGACGACGCCCAGCTCGCCAAGCTCGCGAGCCGGCTCTTCGCGCAGCCGCTCGACCGCCGCCGGCCGCTCTGGGAGGTGCACCAGATCGACGGGTACCAGGGCGATCGCAGCGTGCTCTTCGCGAAGGTCCACCACTGCATGATCGACGGGGTGAGCGGCGTGCAGCTGCTCGGCGTGATGTTCGACCCGAGCCCGAATCCGGCGCCGCCACCGCCGCCGGCCGAAGCCAAGGGGGCGCCGCCCCTGCCGTCGCCGGCCGCCCAGCTCGCGCGGGTCGCGCGCGATACGCTCCGCGGGAGCGTCGCCGCGGGACGCGCGCTGCGCGCGCTCGCTCGCCAGCCGCGGCGCGTCCTCGCCGAGCTCGGCGCGGCGGCCGACGCGGCGCTCGAGCTCGGACGGATCCTGCTCCACCCGCCGCCGCGAACGCCCTTCAACGGTCACGTCGGGACGCTCCGGCAGGTCGCGTGGACGACGTTCTCGCTGAACGAGGCGAAGGCCATCAAGAACCGGCTCGGCGGCACGGTGAACGACGTCGTCCTGACGACGATCAGCGCGGCGCTGCGTGCCTACCTCGAGGAGCACGAACGGAGTCCCGAGCGCATGGAGCTGCGGGCCATGTGCCCGGTCAACGTGCGTGCGCCGCACGAGCACCTGAAGCTCGGGAACCGCGTGTCGATGATGGTGGCGCCGCTGCCCGTCGGCATCTTCGATCCGCGCGAGCGATACCGGCAGGTGCGGGCGGCGATGGCGCAGCTCAAGGCGAGCGGACAGTCGGCGCGCATGGCCCGCATGGTCGAGCTGATCGACCTGCTGCCGCCGCCGCTCCAGATGGTCTTCAGCTGGGTGCAGATGGCCGCCGCGCCGATCAACACGGTCTGCACGAACATCCCCGGGCCCCCGGTGTCCCTGTACGTCCAGGGGAAGCGTCTCGAGAGCCTGGTGCCGCTGATACCCCTCGCCCAAGGCGTGGGCCTGGCGTTCGCGATCCTCAGCTACGCGGACAGCCTGACCATCGGGATCACGGTCGATCCCGCGCTCGTCCCGGACTCCGACCGTTTCGAACCGCTCCTGCAGGCCGGCTTCGTCGAGCTGCGCGAGC
The DNA here is from genome assembly GCA_005888095.1 of Deltaproteobacteria bacterium. Taxonomy (GTDB): domain Bacteria; phylum Desulfobacterota; class Binatia; order DP-6; family DP-6; genus DP-3. Next base: position 26,314 of record VBKF01000109.1, read on the forward strand.
TCGCCGGGGTGGAGCCGGTCCAGGGAAGCACGGAGCCCGTCCCGCCGGAGCGGCAGCGGAGGCTCTCCCGTGCTTCCCTGGTTGCCTGACCGATCGGTTTATAGTAGCCGGTCAGGCATAGACACCTACGATATCGCGATCTTCGCCGCGCTCCGATGGGAGCGACAGGCCGTCCTGGGCGCCCTGGCCGACGTCGGGATCTGCGGACCCGGCCGCTGGGGTGGACGTCTGGGGGACGGGCGCGCCTGCCTCGTCATCGAGACGGGCATCGGTGCCGAGCGGGCGAGCCGCGCCGCCGCCGCTGCGCCGGTGGCGGGCTGCTTCATGACGTCCGGGTGCGCCGGCGCGCTCGTGCCGTGGCTCCATGCGGGCGACCTGGTGGCCGCCGACCGCGTGATCCCCTTCGACGCCGCCGGCCGCCCCGGCGGGGCGCTCGCCGCCGAAGCCGGGGGGCTGAGCGCCTGGGCGGCCGCGCGCGGCTTCCGCCTCCACATCGGTCCCCTCGCGGTGAGCCAGGAGATCGTCTGGACGCCGTCGGCGAAGGCCGCTGCCGCCGCGATCGGTGCGCTCGCCGTGGACATGGAGAGCGCGGCGGTGGCCGCGGCAGCGCGCGCGCGGGGCATCTCGTTCGTCGGTCTACGGGTCGTGCTCGACGAGCTGGGCGAGGACCTCCGCTTCGTCACCGACTTCGTGGATCCCGCGACCGGCGAGGCGCGGGTCGGCCGGGCCGTCGCGACGCTCGCGCCGAGGCCCTGGCTCTGGCCCCGCACCGTCCGGCTCGCGCGGCAGCGCCGCACGGCCGAGCGCCGTCTCGGCGCCTTCCTCGCGGCCTTCCTGGGGCCCGACCGGCCCGCACTCGGGCTCGACGCGCCGGCCGCGGCGGCTCTATCCTGAGGTGCCCATGCGCTTCCCGCTCCACGTCGCGACCGACATGATCGGCTGGCAGCTCCGGAACTGGTGGGCCGGCAACAAGCGCGTGCCGGTCGTGCTCATGCTCGAGCCGCTGCACACCTGCAACCTCGCCTGCATCGGCTGCTCGCCGGAGCGCTACACGGGGGACCTGAAGGACCGCCTGCCGCTCGAGAAGTGCTTCGCGGCGATCGAGGAGTGCGGCGCCCCGATGGTCTCCATCTGCGGCGGCGAGCCGACGATCTATCCGGAGCTCGTGGAGCTGATCGAGGGGATCATCGAGCGGCGGAAGCACGCCATCATGTGCACCAACGGCATCCTCCTCGACCGCTTCTACCGGAAGGCGAGGCCGCACAAGCGGCTCACCATCAACGTGCACGTGGACGGCATGCGCGAGACGCACGACTTCGTCGTCGACCGCGAGGGCGTCTGGGACAAGGCCGTCGAGGGCATCAAGGAAGGCAAGCGCCTCGGCTACTACGTGTGCACGAACACCACGGTCTTCCGCGAGACCAGCGTCGACGAGATCGAGGAGATGGTCGCCTTCCTGAGCGCGCTCGACGTCGACGGCATCCTGCTCTCGCCCGGCTACCACTACGAGAAGCTCGCCGGGCAGGACCACTTCCTCTTCCGCGACGAGATCCACGAGAAGTTCAAGCGCATCCTCGAACTGTCGCGGCGCTATCCGAAGATCTCCTCGACGCCGCTCTTCCTCGAGTTCGCCGCCGGGCTGCGCGACTACCCCTGCACGCCGTGGGGCAACCCGACGTACACGCCGAAGGGCTGGAAGGGTCCCTGCTACCTGATCGAGGGCAAGTACTACGGCTCGTGGAAGGAGTTCTTCGGCGGCGTCGACTGGGACTACTGGGAGAGCCGGCAGGACCCGCGGTGCCACAACTGCAAGATGCACTCGGGCTTCGAGCCCTCGGTCGTGCGCAAGCTCGGCGGGAGCCCGCGCGACATGCTGACGATGGCCAGGTGGCAGCTCACGGACGTGCGGAACAGCGCGTCGCGGCTGGCGAAGGCGTGAGTTGCCGTATGTGAGAGGCCATGATCGACCTCTACACGGCACCCACACCCAACGGGCACAAGGTCTCGATCACCCTCGAAGAGCTCGGGCTCCCGTACGACGTGCATGTCGTGAACCTGCTCGCCGGCGAGCAGAAGCAGCCCGAGTATCTGAGGATCAACCCGAACGGCCGCATCCCGACGATCGTCGACCGAGAGGCCGGAAACTTCGCGGTCTTCGAGTCGGGCGCGATCATGATCTACCTGGCAGAGAAGACCGGCCGCCTGCTGCCGGCCGAGCCGAAGGCTCGGTCCCTCGTCATCCAGTGGCTGATGTTCCAGATGGGCGGTGTGGGCCCGATGATGGGGCAGGCGAACGCGTTCTTCCGCTACTTCCCCGAGAAGTTCCAGCCCGCCATCGATCGCTACCAGCACGAGAGCCGCCGCCTGTTCGAGGTGTTGAACGGGCGGCTCGCCGAGTATGAATGGCTCGCCGGGGACTACTCCATCGCCGACATCGCAAACTGGTCCTGGGTGAGGACGCACAAGTGGTCGGGCGTGTCGGTCGACGGGCTCGACCACCTGCAGCGCTGGATGGGGCAGATGACGGCCCGGCCGGCCTGTCAGCGAGGCGTCGACGTGCCCTTCCCGCTCCCCGACCTCACCAGCATCGCGGAGAGCGACGCGGCCGCGGACTTCGCCAAGGGCGCGCAGACCCTGCTGCAGCGCTAGGAAGCCGACCGGGGCTCCGTCTCGGGTCGGTGCCGCAAGCGAGCGGGTGGCGGTCGGAGGATCGTGTGCGGAGTAGAGCGCGCCGTCATCGCTCTTACGGAAGTCGCGATGGTACAGGTGATCCTGAGGGCCGTTTCACGGCTGACGAAGGCCTGATCCGCACGCCGTGGCGCCTACGCATCGACGCCGCGGATGCTCACCAAGCCCACGCGAGGGCATGCCGTGTTGCTGGTACCCTGGCTCTTCTCGCCCCGGCGAGCTCCGCGTCCACGACCACATGACCCATCGCGCTTCGATGCTAGCAAGGCTCCGAGCCCGTGGCTACGTGAGGGCCGCCTCGTGGGCCGCGCCGGGCCCGTGCCGGCGGCAGCGGACCCGGCGCGGCCGCTAGCGGCCCGAAGGGGCTAGCGGCCGGCTTCGGCGACGGGGACGACCGCGGCCAGCGGCACGAAGCCGTCCCAGGGAAGCGCCTGCTGATCGACCAGGTGGTCGCGCAGCCGCCGGGCACCCTCCTGCGCCTGGTACGTGACTGCATCCACGAGCCAGGCCGGCCAGCGCGGGTCGCGGGTGTTCACCTCGATCGTGGTGGACACCGCGACCTCGTCGGCGTCCGGGTCTCCGGTAGAGATCAAGAGCTGGATCACCATGCGCTGGGCCCCTTCTGCACGAGCGGTGAAGGCGAGCAAGGACGGTGCCAGCGCGCACCTCCCGTTCCGCGTGGATGGCGCAGCGCGGCGATCGTTGCACGCGTGAGGGGCCGCGCACGGGTCGTGCGGGAACGCCGGACGCCGGCTCGCCTTCCCCGCCCGGGCTGCTAAGATGCCGCCGGCTGCGGGGCCGGGAGGAGGACGATGGGGCAGGCTGCAAACCTTCCACTCGTAACGGATCTCAAGACCGCCGCGGAGGAGCGGTACCTCAGCTATGCGCTGAGCGTCATCACCTCGCGCGCGCTCCCCGACGTGCGCGACGGCCTGAAGCCCGTCCAGCGCCGCATCCTCTACGCCATGTATCAGAACCTCCACCTGACGGCGGGGGCCCGCCCGCGCAAGTCGGCCGCGGTCGTCGGCGAGGTGCTCGGCAAGTACCACCCGCACGGCGACCTGGCGGCCTACGAGGCGATGGTGCGCATGGCGCAGCCCTTCGCCCTCCGCTACCCGCTCGTCCACGGCGAGGGGAACTTCGGGTCGCTCGACGGCGACGCCGCGGCCGCCATGCGCTACACCGAGGCGCGCCTCACCGCGCTCGCCGAGGAGATGCTCGCCGACCTCGGCGCCGAGACCGTCCCCTTCCGGTCGAACTACGACTCGACGCTCGACGAGCCGATCGTGCTGCCGAGCGCCATCCCGCAGCTCCTGATGAACGGCTCGACCGGGATCGCGGTCGGCATGGCGACCAACATCCCGCCCCACAACCTCCGCGAGGTGGTGGCGGCGCTGGTCGCCATGATCGACGAGCCCGACCTCGGGGTGAAGGGGCTGCTGAAGCACGTGAAGGGCCCCGACTTCCCGACCGGCGGCGAGATCCTGAACGGCAAGAAGGAGCTGCGCGAGATCTACGAGACGGGGCAGGGCGCCGTCCGGCTCCGCGGCGAGTACACCGAGGAACGGCTGGCGCGCGGCAAGCGCCAGATCGTCGTCACCTCGCTCCCCTACACGGTCAACAAGGCCGAGCTGGTCGAGCAGATCGCGCAGGAGATCCTCGCGCGCCGCCTCCCGCAGGCCACCGACGTGCGCGACGAATCGACGGCCGACATCCGGATCGTGCTCGAGCTGAAGAGCGACGCCAGCGCCGACGCGGTGATGGCGTACCTCTACAAGCACACCGCGCTGCAGACGAACTTCAACGTCAACCTCACCTGCCTCCTGCCGACCGACAACCCGGCCGTCGGCCAGCCGGCGCGCGTCACGCTCGCGGACCTCTGCCGCCACTTCCTCGACTTCCGGATGGCGGTGGTCACCCGCCGGCTCGAGCACGAGCGGCGGCAGCTCGAGGCGCGCCTCCACATCCTGGAGGCGCTGGCGCGCATCTACGACGACCTCGACCGTGCCATCCGCATCATCCGCAAGGCCGAGTCGCGCGCCGACGCGGCCCAGAAGCTCCGCGAGGCCTTTCGCCTGGACCAGGTGCAGGCCGATGCCATCCTCGACATCCGCCTCTATCAGCTGGCGCGCCTCGAGATCGAGAAGATCCGCGCCGAGCGCGCCGAGAAGCGCAAGCGTCTCAAGGAGATCGAGTCGCTCCTCGCCCGGCCGCGCGAGCGCTGGAAGCTGGTCCGCACCGAGCTGGTGGCGATCGGCGAGAAGTACGGCGACGCTCGCCGCACCAAGGTGGGCGGGGGCGAGGAGCTCACCTACGACCCCGAGGCCTACATCGTGCACGAGGAGGCCACCGTGCTCCTCTCGCGCGACGGGTGGCTGAAGCGCGTGCGCGAGGTGAAGGACCCGTCCGCGACGCGGCTCCGCGAGGGCGACGCGGTCGCCGCCATGCTCCCCGGCACGACGCGCGATCGCCTCGTCCTCTACTCGACCACGGGCACGATGTACGTGCTCCGCGTGGCCGACGTGCCGGCCACGACCGGCTACGGCGAGCCGGTGCAGTCGCTCCTCAAGTTCGGCGACGGCGAGCACGTCGCGGCGGCGCGGCTCGTGCGGGCCGCGGGCGAGGGGCAGGAGGCGCTCCCCGGCCTCGAGCCGAAGGCCGTGCTGCTCGCGACGGCCCGCGGCTACGGCTTCCGGACCGAGCCCGACCTCTCCGAGACCACGCGCGCCGGCCGGCGGCTCGCACGCGTCGGCGAGGGCGACGAGGTGGTGAGCGTCGAGCCAATCCTGGGCGCCAAGGTCGTCGTCGCGACGGTACGGGGGAACATGCTCCGCTTCGGCCTGGACGAGGTGGCCGAACTCTCGGGGCCGGGCCGCGGCGTGATTCTCATGCGGCCTGGAAAGGACCGCGAGGACCGGGTCGTCGGCGCGCTCGCGCTGGCGTCCGACGCCGAGTTCATCGCGGTGACGCCCGAGGGCGGCGAGCGGCGCGTCGCCGTGCGCGACGTCCCGGCGGGCAAGCGCGGCGGCAAGGGGCAGCGCGTCGTCAAGCGCGGCGGGGTGGCGGCGGTGAGGGCAGAGTGATGGCGACCAGCTACACGGCAAAGGACATCCTGGTGCTGGAGGGCCTCGAGCCCGTGCGCCGGCGTCCGGGCATGTACATCGGCGGCGTCGATACGACCGGGCTCCATCACCTCCTGTGGGAGATCGTCGACAACTCGGTCGACGAGGCGATGAACGGGCACGCCGACCGGATCACGGTGGTGCTGCACAAGGACGGGGCCTCCGCGACGGTGACCGACAACGGGCGCGGCATCCCCGTCGACCGGCACGCGCAGTACAAGAAGCCGGCGCTCGAGCTGATCCTCACGACGCTCCACGCGGGGGGCAAGTTCGAGGCGAAGAACTACTACCACTCGGGCGGGCTGCACGGCGTCGGCGCCTCGGTGGTGACCGCGCTCTCCGAGAAGCTCACGGCGCGCGTCAAGCGCGACGGCTTCGAGTGGGAGCAGACGTTCTCGCGCGGCAAGGCGACGAGCCCGCTCAAGAAGCTCGGCGCGGCGCGCGGCAGCGGCACGATCATCTCCTTCCGGCCCGATCCCAAGATCTTCCCCGAGGTCCGCTTCGACGCGAAGGTCGTCGCCGAGCGCCTCGAGGCCAAGGCCTACCTGCACGGTGGTCTGACCCTCGTCTTCCGCGACGAGGGGGCGGGCGCCGAGGCCGTCTATCACTACGAGGACGGGCTCAAGGCGTTCCTCGCCAGGATCGTCGGTGACGGGGCGGTCGGGGGCGAGCTGTTCACGCTCGCCAAGCAGCAGGACGGGCTCCACCTCGAGTGCGCGCTCGCCTGGACGGAGGAGACGACGGAGCGGGTCCAGTCCTATGTCAACAGCATCCCGACCACCGCCGGCGGCGCGCACGAGAACGGCCTCAAGAGCGGGATCGTGAAGGCGGTGCGGAACTACCTGACCGTCCACAACCTTGTGCCGCGTGGCGTGGCGCTGACCGCCGATGACGTGCGCGAGGGCCTCGTGGCGCTGCTCGCCGTCAAGATCCCGCAGCCGCAGTTCCAGGGGCAGACGAAGGAGCGTCTCAACAACTCCGAGGTGACGCCGGTCATCGACGCGATCGTGCGGAGCGCGCTCGAGAACGCGCTCAACGCCAACCGCACCGCGGGCGACGCGATCGCCGCGCGCGTCGTGCTGGCGTCGCGCGCGCGGAGCGCGTCCCGCGCCGCCGCGCAGCAGGTGCAGCGCAAGGGGGCCGTGTCCCACCGGCTCAACCTCCCCGGCAAGCTCGCGGACTGCAGCTCGACCGATCCCAGCGAGTGTGAGCTCTTCATCGTCGAGGGCGACTCCGCCGGCGGCTCGGCCAAGCAGGGCCGGGACCGCGCCTTCCAGGCGATCCTCCCGCTGCGCGGCAAGGTGCTGAACACCGAGCAGGCGCCGACGGCGAAGGTGCTCACCAACAAGGAGCTCTCGGACCTGGTCTCCGCGCTCGGCTGCGGCACCGGCAAGAGCTTCGATGCGGCCAAGCTCCGTTACCACAAGGTCTGCCTGTTGACCGACGCCGACTCCGACGGCAACCACATCTGCACGCTGCTCCTCACCTTCTTCTATCGCCACCTCCCCGAGCTGATCCGCGGGGGTTACGTCTACATCGCGCAGCCGCCGCTCTACCGGGTCGACGCCGGCAAGGAGGTCCACTGGTTGCGCGACGACGCCGAGAAGGACCGGTTGCTGGGGCGCCTCAACGGCAAGCGCGAGCGCGTGCAGGTGACCCGGTTCAAGGGGCTCGGCGAGATGAACCCCGGGACGCTCAAGGAGACGACGCTCGACCCCGCGCGGCGTGCCCTCCTGCGGGTTGCGATCGCCGACGAAGCGGGCACGGATCAGGCGATCCAGACGCTCATGGGTCGCGACGTCGCGCCGCGCTTCGCGTTCATCATGGAGCGCGCGGCGAAGGTGGAGGAAGTGGATATCTGACGGCGCGGGCGACCATCTTCTCCCGGTGCGGGGTAGTCTGCTAAACACTCGTTGGCGCCCGAGCAATCCGCTTTGGCCGGGGGGAGGGCGACCCATGCCGCTGCTTCACAGGCTTCCGGTCCTGCTGACCGGTATCGCGGCCGTTGTTCTGACCGTCGCGCCGGGCCCGCGGGCCGGCGTGAGTCCGGGCGAGACGATCGACAAGAGTCGCCTCGCCGAGGTTCGGCCGCTGATCTCGCCGTCGATCGAATGGATACTGGACCGCGGCGCGACGATGAAGGTCGTCGAGGCGAAGCCGGTCGGGTGGCCGCAGGCATTCCGGGAGGCGACCGAGCGATACGCGGGTCAGGTCCGTCTCGCTCCGGACGGCCTAACGCTCGAGAACTACATTGCGGGGCAACCGTTCCCGACCTTGGATCCGAACGATCCCGCGATGGCGGTCAAGGTCATGTGGAACTACGAGTACCGCCCCTATCCGGGCACGGACGACTTCGTCGAATACGATTTTCCGGCGTGGGACGGGTCGCTCAACCGGGAGGCGCCGATGTCGGTCGAGCGCCTGTTCCGGATCGGCGAGTCGCGGCGGTTGTACTACAACGGGCGACTCGTGGTGGACCCCAAGCCCGAGATGCCGAACGCTTCGGGCTATCGGTTCCAGGAGTTCGTGGGACCGATCCTGGCGCCGTATGATCTGAAGGGGGTCGGCCTCCTCACCTATCGTTACATCGACCCGGCGAAGCCGGACGCCAGCTTTCTCTACCTGCCGGTCCTGCGGCGCGTACGTCGCCTTTCGACGGCGCAGCGCTCCGATGCGATCCTCGGGACCGACGCCGACCCGGACTCCTTCTGGGGCTACGCCGGCCACATCGCCTGGATGGCGTGGCGCTTCCTCGGCGAGAAGGAGATGCTCGGCGTCATGCACGGGGAGCACTATCCGATCCAGCAGTGTCCCGGCGCCGCGGACTTCATGTTCTGCGACGCGTGGGAGAAGCGCCGCGTCTACGTCATCGAGGGGCGCTCGAGGCTGTCCCAGTACGCCTACGGGAAGCGCATTCTCTACATCGACAAGCAGGCCTGGGTGGTGACGTACGAGGACATCTACGACCAGGCGGGCGAGCTGTGGAAGGTGTGGATCGACGACCACCAGTTCCGTGATCGGGCGTTCCCCGGGGCGACCACGTATCCCGAGGAGCAGGACTTCTACGCCGGGCTCCTGATGCTCGACATGCAGCTCGAGCACGCGACGTACGTGCCCCACCCGGGAGCGGACCCGCCGGGGCACGAGGGCTGGCACTTCAACCGGGGACCCAACGCGAGGACCGACGCCAGCCCGTCCGGCAGCATCCCGGAGATGTTCTCGATCGCCTCGCTCGTCGCGCGCGGGAACTGACCCGAGGTCTCGCGCGGCATTCGGAGACGGGTGGCTGCGCCCGTCGTCTGTCCCCCCTCCCGGCAAGCCGCCCGTGTGGAGTCACTCCGAATGCCGCGCATGCCGGGGCCCGCTCACCGCCTTCGCGACGCCGCGCAGCATGCGGCGCAGCACCGCATCGTTGGCTGATCTGCCGCAGGCAGGCATTCGGCGTGCACCACCCGCGAGGCGGAGAGGGGCTGGGGCCTACGGTCGGAAGGAACTCACGTGCGACGCGGGCTGTCATTGCACAGTCCATATAATGTGCGCCATCTGGAGATTTAGTGTGATTGACAACTGTTCTCACGCCGAGTTAAGGCGACCACGAAGTGGGATCGACCCCAAAGATCGGCGCGCTGACGTGCCACGCGCTCCTCCCCGGGGGATCACTCGAGGTCGAGACAAGAAGAGCACGACGGAGGAAGAGAGCATGAAAGAACTTCACTTGGATGTCGAGGAGCTGGAAGAGCGCATCGCGCCAAGCCTGGTCGGCGTGAACCCACCCGGCCAGCTCGGTGCGGGCAAGCCAGGCCCGCCGCCCGGGCAGCTCGGTCAGGGCCAACCGGGTCCGCCGCCCGGCCACAGAGGGTGAGGTCTCCTCGGTAGGCATGTTGCACGACCCGCACGAGGAGGAGCCATGAGATTCGTGCAGAGAGTGGTTTACGTCCTGGCATGCGCCGCATCGATCGGCGGGATCGTCGTCCCGGTCCGAAACGCCGGCGCCCAGACCCTCCCGCCCTCCGCAGCCTGTGTTGCGGCCTGCGCCCAAGGAATCGGGAGCTGCGTCACCGCGGCGGCGGCGACGCTCCACGGGTGCGTTGCGGCCTGTACGACGAATCGCCCTGCCTGCGTGCAAGCGTGCGCCGCGGCGCAGACCGCCGCAGTGTCCGCGTGCAGGGCGGCCTTCGACAGCTGCGCGGCGGCCTGCCCTTCGATGGAGGAGTCATGAGATCCCTGAAGCGATTGCTGTGTGTTCTGACGTGCGCCGCATCGATCGGCGGGACGGTCGTCCTCGCCCGAGACGCCGGCGCGCAGACCCCCCCCGGGGCCTGTGTTGCGGCTTGCGCCCACGGAATCGGGAGCTGCGTCAGCACGGCCGCGGACGCGCTCCACGACTGTATGGCGGGCTGTAAGATCAATCATGGGACCAAGCGCGCCACCTGCGTGCAGGCTTGCGCCGCGGCGCACAAGGCGGCGGTATCCGCGTGCACCGCAGCCTTCAAGAGCTGCGTGGCGGCCTGCCCCACGACCTGACCAGGCCACCGTCGCGATCGAGTAGCTGGGCAAGGGCCGGCTCGAAGCCGGCCCTTGCCGTCTCTGCGTAACCCGCTACGCCTCTCCGCCACTCGCGGCGCCCCGCATCATCTTTAGCAGAGCCCTTCGGCAGACCGCATCATACCTAGCGTAACATCTCAACGTTGATTACGACGATTGTGCTTGACGGCTTGTCAATCACTGAGGTAGCGACCCCGCCCGAAGAGCTCCGAGTCTGTGAGACTCGCGAAGCACAACAACCAACAAGGGAGGGTCCTCATGTACAGAAGGCTGTGTGAGATCGCAGGCGCGGCTACGGTCGTCGCCATGGTCGCCGGATCGGCCAGCGGCGCGGCGAGCGTCAGCACGACCGTGACCATTCCGGCGTCGGTCGCCGCGTCGGTCACGGCGGACGGGTGCACGAACAACCCCGGGCCGTTCATCACGCTCTCCGGAGAGCTGGCGCTCGGGGGAATCACCGCGCGGCTGACCTTCCAGAACAACGTCAAGGGAACCCATACCCACACCGAAGACGTGACCACGGACGTCGTCATCATCCCTGCGGGCGAGAAGATCACCTTTGCGAAGCAGCCGCCGCAGGGCGGCGTCGGCGGCAACCCGTTCATCTCCATCCAGTTCACCGATGGAGCGGGAAACCCCATCTCCGACGAGACCTTCCTCGGCCGGTGCGTGCAGGGCCTCGAGCCTGCCTCCGCCGCCATCTCGCTGCCCGCGGAGGCGAGCGTCGACGTCACGACGGGCTCGTGCGACAACAGCCCGGGCCCCTTCATCACGCTCTCGGGAGAGATCGCGCTCGCGGGCATCAACGCGCGGCTGATCTTCCGGAACAACGTGAAGGGGACCCACACGCACACCGAGGACGTGACGGCGGATGTCGTCATCCTCCCCGAGGGCGAGACCATCCGGTTTGCGAAGCAGCCGCCCCTGGGCGGGGTCGGAGGCAACCCGCGCATCTCCATCCAGTTCCTCGACGGGAGCGGGAACCCGCTGGGCGCTCCGATCTTCCTCGGCCGGTGCGTCCAGCTGAATTAGCTCGGTGACGCGAAGACGCGCCGCCGCCGCGGCTGCGGCGGCCGGCGCGTCGCCGCGCCGCCCGGGACGAGAACGTGATCGGGTGACTCCGCGGGGCCGGCGCACGGGATGGAGGGTTCGCGGGCGGGGTCGCTAGCATGGTTGCAAGCCCTCACCGAGGAGGATCTCGATGACGTTTGCTCGTCCTCTTGGAATCGCCCTGCTGGCATGCTGCCTGAGCGGGTGCGTCCTGACGAAGTTCGTCACGACGCCGATGCGACTCGGCGGCGCGACGCTCTGCCTGGGCGGTGCCGTGGTCAGCATCGCGCCGGTCGTTGGCAACCCGGCGAATGCCGCCCTCCGGAAGGCGGACTCGGCGGTCAACACCGCCGCCGACGAGATTGACGAGGTGCCGCTCTAGCCGCCGGCGGCGAGCCGCCGCTCGAAGGCCTCGAGGTCGCCCGGCGGGATCACGAAGTACCGGGCCTCGGGGTGGTGGAAGACGAGCGCCGAGACCGACGCCTCCGGATCCATCATGTAGCCCTCGGTCAGCCGGACGCCGATCGTTCCCTCGACGTCGAGCACGCGGAAGAGCTTCTCCTGGTCCTCGAGCCGCGGGCAGGCCGGGTAGCCGAAGCTCACCCGCACGCCGCGGTAGCGGGCCTTGAAGCGCTCGCTCATCGTCATCTCGGGCGGGTCGGGGAAGCCCCACATCTCGCGCAGCCGCCGATGGAGCAGCTCCGCGAACGCCTCGGCGCCCTCGATCGCGAGCGCCTGGACGATGTGCGAGTCGAGGAAACGGCCCTCGGCCTTCCAGCGCTCGGCGACGTCGCGCACGCCCGCACCGCAGCTGACGGCGAAGAGCGCCGCGTAGTCGGTGAGACCGGTGCCGCGCGGCGCCACGAAGTCGGCCAGGCAGAGCCCTTCGCCCGTCGACTGGCGGGGGAAGGTGAACGACTCGACCACGCGACGGTCCGGGCCGTAGAGGAAGATCGTCTCGCCCTCGGACTGCGCCGGGAAGAACTTGTAGACGGCCCGCGCTTCCATCGCTCCCGTGGCGAGGAGCTCGTTCTCGACCGCGGCGACGCGCTCGCGGAGGCGCCTCGCCTTCTCGTCGCCGGCCGCGAGCAGCGCCTCGAGGTTGCCGCGCAGCCCGAGGTGCTTGCCGTAGAGCATGGCCGGATTGAGATAGGGGAAGATCTCCTCGAGCGGGAAGCGGTCGAGGACGTGGCGCTTCAGATCGGGCGGGGTGGGAATGGGTTGGTCATGGCGGATGAGGGACGCCACCGCCGGCGCGGCCCTCTTCGCGGCGGGCGCCGGCGCCTCGCGCAGGCGGGCCTGCGCGGCCTGCACCTCGGCCGCCGCCGCCTCGCGGGTGCGCCCGTCGACGAGCTTGTTGGCGAGGTCGAGCCCCTGCATGGCGTCGTTCGCGTAGCAGACGAGCTCCCCGTAGGCGGGGGCGATCTTGGCCGCCGTGAACTTGGCCGAGAGCGCCGCGCCGCCAACCAGCACGGGACAGCGGACCCCGGCGGCGCGCAGGTCCTCCGCCGTGACGACCATCTGCTGTGCCGACTTGACGAGCAGCCCCGAGAGCCCGATCAGGTCCGGGCGATGCGTCCGGAAGGCGGCGATCAGGTCCTCGGGCGGCACCTTGATGCCGAGGTTCACCACCCGGAAGCCGTTGTTGGCGAGGATGATCTCGACCAGGTTCTTCCCGATGTCGTGCACGTCGCCCTTGACGGTCGCCAGGATCACCTTGCCCTTGGTCGCGCTCTCCGTCTTCTCCATGAAGGGCTCGAGGTAGGCGACGGCCGCCTTCATGGCCTCGGCGCTCTGCAGGACCTCGGCCACGATCAGCTCGTTGTCGTTGAACAGCCGGCCGACCTCGTCCATGCCCGCCATCAGCGGCCCGTTGATGATCTCGAGCGGCTTCGCTTGCGTGCGTTTCTCGGCGAGGTCCTCGACGAGGCCGTCCTTGGAGCCCTCGATGATGTAGCGGGCCAGGCGCTCGTCCAGGGGAAGCGCGCTCCGGTCCGATCGCTTGGCGACCGCCGTCTTCCCGCGAAAATGGGCGGCGAAGGCGGCGACCGGATCGTCCCCGCGCCAGTGGATGAGGTCCTCGGCCAGGCGGCGCTCCTCCTCGGGGATCGACGGATAGCGCTCGAGCTTCTCCGCGTTGACGATCGCGAGGTCGAGCCCCGCCTTCACGCAGTGGTAGAGGAAGACGGAGTTCAGGATCTCGCGGCCCGCCGCCGGGAGCCCGAAGGAGACGTTGCTGATGCCGAGGATCGTCTTGGTGCGCGGCAGCGCTTCCTTGATGAGCCGCACGCCCTCGACCGTCTCCGCGCCCGCGCCGACGTAGTTCTGATCGCCGGTGCCGACCGGGAAGACGAGCGCGTCGAAGATGATGTCCTCCTCGGCGACGCCGTACTTCTCGGTGAGGAGCCGGTAGCTCCGCTCGGCGATCTGGAGCTTCCGCTCACGGGTGACGGCCATGCCGCGCGCCTTGTCCTCGTCGATGCAGCCGACGACCACCGCCGCGCCGTAGCGGTGGATGAGGGGCACGACCTTCTCGAAGCGCTCCTCGCCGTCCTCGAGGTTGATGGAGTTGATGATCGCCTTGCCCTGGCAGCGCTCGAGCGACTGCTCGAGGACCCGGTGGTCCGTCGAGTCGAGCATGAGCGGCACCTTCACCTTGCGCGTCAGCACATCGAGGAAGGCCGTCATGTCGGCCAGCTCGTCGCGGTCGGGGTTGGCGAGGCAGACGTCCAGGACCTGCGCCCCGCCGCGCACCTGTCGCCGTCCGATCTCGGCCGCCTGGTCGAGGTCGCCGCCGACGACCAGCTCCTTGAACTTGCGGCTGCCGATGACGTTCGTGCGCTCGCCGACGATGACCGGCCGGCGGTCGTCCTCGATGGGCAGGACCTCGATGCCGGAGACGACGGTGCGTCGGACCGGCGCCGCCGTGCGCGGCCGGTACCGGCTCGCGAGCTCCACCAGCGCGCGGACGTGCTCGGCCGTCGTGCCGCAGCACCCCCCGATGATGTTCACCCAGCCCTCGGCGAGAAAACGCTCGACCTTGCGGACGAAGAGCTCGGGCGTCTCGTTGTAGCACCCTTCCTCGTCCGGAAGGCCGGCGTTCGGGAAGCACGACACGGGGAAGCGGGAGATCTGCGCGAGCGTGCGCAGGTGATCGGTCATGAAGTCGGGGCCGGTGGCGCAGTTCATCCCCATGGCGAGGAGGTCACGGTGGGCGACCGACACGTAGGCCGCCTCGATCGACTGGCCGGCGAGCATCGTGCCCATGGACTCGATCGAGACCGAGAGGACGATGGGGAGCACACGCCCCGCGTCGGCGAACCCCCGGTCGATGCCGAGGAGCGCGGCCTTCACGTTGAGCGTGTCCTGCTGCGTCTCGAGGAAGAGGACGTCGGCGCCGCCCTCGACGAGCCCGACGGTCTGCTCCGCGAACGCCGCGGCGACCTCGTCGAAGGTGATGCCCCCGGTAACCGAGATGGTCTTGGTGCCCGGACCCATCGAGCCGGCGACAAAGCGAGGGCGATCGGGCGTCTCGAACTTCGCGCACGCCTCGCGGGCGAGGCGAGCGGCGGTGGCGTTGATCTCGCGCACCTTGTCCGCGAGCCCGTATTCGGCGAGCGGGATGCGCGTGCCGCCGAAGGTGTTGGTCTCGACGATGTCGGCGCCGGCGGCGAGGTAGCCCTCGTGCATGTCGCGCACGACGTCGGGCCGGGTGAGGACGAGGTGCTCGTTGCAGCCCTCGTAGGCCTCGCCGCCGAAGTCCGCCGGGCCGAGGTCGCGGCCCTGGAGGTAGGTCCCCGTCGCCCCGTCCAGGACGAGGATGCGCTCGGCCAGGAGGGCGCGCAGGCGGGTCATCGCGCGCAATCATAACGGCGGCCGCTCGCGGTGCAAAGGTGCGGCCGCAACGGCGGGCGCTCCTGCCGGGGGTTTGCCCCTGTCGACGTGCGTGCAATGCTGCCAGCATGGCGAGCCGATACGCGGTCGCCCGGCCCAGGCTCGCGGGCCCGCGCTGGTCGGTCCTCCTCGCCGGGCTCCGCCGTCCCCGCCGCTTCTTCGCCGACCTGCTCGAGCGCATCCGGGACGACAATATCCTCACCGTCGCAGCGGCGCTGTCGTACTACTTCTTCTTCGCGTTCTTCCCGTTCCTCCTCTTCCTGCTCGCGCTGGTGAGCCTGCTCCCGGTTCACGGCCTCGAGGACTGGCTGCTCGCGCAGGGCGGCCAGGTCATTCCCGGTGAGGCGTACGGCATGCTCGAAAGGACCGTGCGCGGCCTCCTCCGCCAGCCGCGCAGTGGGCTCGTCTCGGTCGGTGCGGCGCTCGCGCTCTGGAGCGCCTCGGCCGGCTTCGCCGGCGTCATGGAAGGGCTCAACCGCGCCTATCGCGTGCGGGAGTCGCGCCCGTGGTGGCGCGTCCGCCTGGAGGCGGTCGGCCTGACGGTGGGGCTCTCGCTCTTCATGATCGTGGCCTTCGTGCTGGCCGTCTTCGGCGGCCAGCTCGCCAAGCTGGTCGGCCAGACGCTCGGTCCGGCGGGTGTCGTCGCCGCCCTGGTGGCCCGCTGGGTCGTCGCGCTCGGCCTGATCGCCTTCGTGGTCGCGACGATCTACTACGTCTGTCCCGACGTCGAGCAGCAATGGGTCTGGGTGACGCCCGGCTCGTTTCTCTTCACGATCGGCTTCGCCGCCGCCTCCGCCGGCTTCTCTTACTACGTGGGGCATTTCGGCTCGTACCAGAAGACCTACGGCTCGCTCGGTGCCGTGATCGTCCTGCTCTTCTGGCTCTACCTCCTCGCCTTCTTCCTGCTCCTCGGGGGCGAGGTGAACGCGCTCCTCGAGCACTTGTCCCCGGCGGGCAAGATGGCGGGCGAGCGGGCGGCGGCGCCGGTCGAGGTGCAGGCCGAGCGGATCGCCCGCGCGGGCGGGAGCCCGCGCTAGCGCCGCCAGAGCCCGACGGCCTCCGCGAACCGCCGCCGCTCCTCCGGCGTCTGATCGGGGTTCACGTCGGGATGGTTCGACTTGACGAAACGGCGCCACGCGGTCAGGAAGCGTTGCTCGGTGCAGTCGAGCGGGAGGGCGAGCATGCGGAGGAGGCGCTTCGGCTGATTGGCGAGCGGCTCCCTCACGCGCCGCGACCGCGGGGGGCGGGGCAGGGGCGCGGACCAGCGCTCGGCGACGCCGAGCCACCAGCGAAAATCGGCGAGCACCTCGGCGTAGGTCGGGTCTTTCCGCCACGTCGGCGGAAACCACTCGCGGTAGAGCCGCCCGAGGAAACCCTCGAGCCGCAACCTCAGCTCGGGCGAGATGCGGCCGCCGTCGTGCGTCTGGAGGGCCATGATGAGCGCGTCCACCTCGCGCTGGTAGAACGCCCGGCGGACGGTCCAGCGCGTGTGCACCGCCTTCCCGAGCCACGGGTGGAGGCGCTTCAGGAACGCACTTGCTGTGTTGGCCTTCTCCATCGTTCGTTCGCCGACGGCAAACCTTAGCAAATGGCGTCCCGCTCTGTTCTTGTCAACGGGAATCGGGCCGCCACGTTTTTGACCGCTCCCGAGCCGGCTCGTGTCGGTGCAGTTTCCTGCTCTCAAGTGCGTGGCCGGGCGAGTCGATACCAGTCACGGGCGATTGGCATGCTCGACGGCGGAGCAGCCGCATCAAGCGGGAAGACACTACGTATCCTCCTGGTCGACGACAGCCCAGCTGACCGGGAGCTCGTGAAGCGCGCGTTCCGGGAGCCCGCGCCCCCGACCGGCCCGCTGGACCTCGAGGTCGTGACCGACGCCGAGGCGGCCCTGACGGCGGTGCGGAAAGCGACGTTCGCGGTCATCCTGACCGATTACTCGCTCCCGGGACGCAACGGCCTCGAGCTTCTCCGTGCGCTCCGCGAGACGGGGGACAAGACGCCGGTCGTGATGATGACGGGGTTGGGAGATGAGTCGGTGGCCGTCGCGGCACTCCAGCACGGGGCCGCGGACTACGTCATCAAGGAGATCGGGTTCGAGCGCGCGTTGCCCGTCGTGATCGATCGCGTGCTCGGCAAGCGCACCCTCGCGTTGGAAGTCGAGCGCAGGCAGCGGCAGGTCGCGCAGTATGCCAAGCAGTCCGAGCGTCAGGTGGAGGACCAGACCGTCGCGCTGCGGCGGGCCCTGCAGGAGTCCGAGGCACTCCGGCGCGTCAGCCGGGCGCTGGCCGCGGCGCGTGAGCTGAAGCCGGCCCTGGACCTGGTGACCCAGGCGACGGCCCAGCTCCTGCGAGCCCGGGCGGCCGCGGTGATCATCCGCGCCGAGGCGGAGCGCGTGCTGGTGAGCGTGTGGGGCGCTCTCAAGGAGGCCCCCGGTCTCAAGAGCGCCGACCTCCTCGCCGCGCTCGGCACCGACTTCCCGGAAACGGCCACGGGTGTGCTGCGAGGAGAGGGCGGCGCCGAGATCGGTCTCCTGTGGGCCGGACGCTCGGCGGCCCAGGCGTTCTCGCCGCACGACCTCGAGCTCCTCGAGGTGCTGGCCGATCTGGCCACGCTCAGCATCGCCAATGTGCGCGCCCACCAACAGCTGCGGCGGCGGGCCGAACGCGATCGCATCCGCGGCGGGACGGCGGAGGCGGCCGGCCGACCCGGCGCGGGTCCGCCGCCCGCGCGCCTCGTGTCGCCCGAGCCGGTCGACACGAGCGCCCTCGTCGTCCCCCCGTTCCCCGCCGCACTGGGCCGCCTGCTCGCACTGGCGGAGGGTGACGACGCGACCCCGGACGAGGTCGCGAAGGCCTTGGGTCTCGACCCTGCGCTGGCTACCCGCGCCATCGTGCTCGCTGGCGCGCCGGGCCTGGGGCGTGCCCGGCCGGTGTCGTCGCTCCGCGAGGCGGTCATGGTGCTCGGCCTGCGCGGGATTCGCAACCTCGCCATCGCACAGTTCACGCGCCGGCTCCTCGTGCGCTCGGGGGTCATTGACCAGTTGCCCTGGGAGCGGTCCGTGGCCACGGCCGTCGGCACGCAGCTCACGGTCGAGACCCGTGAACGGGCGGTGGCCGACGAGGCCTACCTCTGCGGCCTCCTCCACAACGTGGGCGCCGTGGCACTCAACAACGCTCACCCCGAGCGCTACGCGAGAGCAATCGGGCGGGCGATCGCCGAGGAGCGGCCCTTTGGCGATGCGGAGCGGGAAGAGTTCGGCTTTGACGGCGCGACCGCCACCGAACGGGTCGTTTCCAGCTGGAGCCTGCCCGCGCGTGTGGTGGAGACCCTCAGGAATCGGCCGTGGAGCGCCGGGCCCATCGATGTCCCCCTCAAGTGGGCCTCGACCGCGGCGTTGCAGATGAGCCCGACGTGGCACCGCCTGCTCGGGGACCGGCCCGAACCGAGCTGGGTCAGGCGCGAGCTGGAGGCTGCTGAGAGCGCGCTCGCTCTGCTACCGGCGGCACTCGAAGAGCTGCGCCGGCAGACCGTCGCCCGCTGCGAGGTGCTGCGCAACCTGGTCGGCTGACGCGAGCCGGCGGCTTCGACCTCCTGCTCCTCGACTACCACCTGCCCGGCCTCACCGGGCTCGGCGTTCTCCGGGAGCTCCGGGGAGGCGCCCACCCGCCGGTCATCATGATGACGGGGCAGGGACGATACACAGCACTCCTCCAGGGTGCGCTCCGCCTGGAGAACGCGCCCGGCCAGGGCACGACGGTCGTCGTGGAGCTGCCCGGGCCGCGGCGGGCGCGGGACGCGGCGACGGGGCCCGGATAACAAGGCCACACCCGCGCCGGAGCTCAAGTCTTCTGCCCGAGCGGCCGACATTCAGAAGCGCATTCCTGTGGGCCAATGAGAAAGCGCATATCGCTCCTGGTCGCGGTCGGCTTCGCGTTCCTCCTCGGCCTCGGGGTGCTGACCAGCCTCGCCATGATCGCGGGCCTCCGCGAGACCATGAGCCGGGCGCAGGCGTCGCAGGTCTCGGCGCTCGAGGTCCGGGCCTCGGTGCGCAGCCTGCGCGCCGATTACCTGGCGAGCGGCGATGCCGTGAGCCGACTCATGCTCGAGCCAGGCCTGGTCGACGCGTGGACGGCCAAGCGGCAGGCGGACGATTCCGCCGCCGAGCACCTCGCCGCGGCGGCGCGTGCGACGCGGCATGGCGAGCTCAGGACTCTGCTCGAAGAGCTCGATACGCATGACCGCGAGGTCACCAATCGGATCGAGGACGAGCTCCTCGGCCTGGTCGAGACGGATCCGGTCAGCGCGAAGCGCATCTACTTCGAGGAGTACCTGCGCGCTCGCTCGTTCAATCTGGAGCTCGTCGATCGGGCGCTCCGGCTCGCGACGGCGGAGGTGGCGGAGGCGTCTCAGTACGCCGAGGCGAAGGCAAGGCAGACGATCGCCCTCGCCTGGTTGGCCCTCGCCCTCTTCGTGGTCGTCGGCACGACCAGCGGTATCCGCTTGAGCGGCTCCGTCCGGAAGGTCGCCCAGGACTTCGAGGACGCGGCCGCCAAGGTCGGCGAGCAGCGCGATCGGCTGCGGACCGTGATGACCGCGATGCACGATGCGCTGGTGGTCATCGATGCCCGTGGCGGCATCAGCATGGCCAATGACGCGGCCTGCGCGCTCCTCGGGTACGGCGAGACGGAGCTCATCGGGAGCCCCGTCGGACGGTACGTCGAAGCTGGCAGCACCGCGCTGCCCGACGCTGCGGAGCTGCGCAACGAGCGGATCACGTTCCTCGCGCGGAACGGGACCCGCATCCCGATGTCGCTGTCGGCGGCGCTGCTCCGCGGACCCGGTGGCGAGGCGATCGGCAGCGTGTGGGTCGCCCACGACATGCGCGACCAGCTCCGCATGCTGGAGGAGATGGAGGCGGCGCGGGACACGGCGCTCGAGGCGAGCCGCCTCAAGTCCGAGTTCCTCGCCAACATGAGTCACGAGATCCGGACGCCGATGAATGCGATCATCGGGTTCACGGACCTCGTCCTGGAGACGGCCCTCGGTGCGGAACAGAGCGAGTACCTCGGGCACGTTCGGCAGTCCTCCGAGGCCCTGCTGGCCATCATCAACGAGGTGCTCGACCTCTCGAAGATCGAGGCCGGGCGGCTGAGGCTCGATCCCGCGCCCTTCAGCTTGCGCCGTGCGCTCGGCGCCGTCCTGAGCGGCATGGCGATCCGGGCGGACGAGAAGAAGCTCGAGCTGGCCGTCGATGTCCGCGCTCACGTGCCCGATGCGGTGGTGGGGGACGTGAGCCGGCTGCGCCAGGTACTCGTCAACCTGGTCGGCAACGCGATCAAGTTCACGGAGCGGGGACAGGTGGTCGTCCAGGTCACGACGGAATCCTACGTGGGCGACGAGGAAGCCGTCCTGCACTTCTCGGTCGCCGACACCGGCATCGGAATACCGCCCGACAAACATCGACTCGTCTTCCAGGCGTTCACCCAGGGGGACGGATCGATGACGCGGCGGTATGAAGGCACGGGGCTGGGGCTCGCCATCGCCTCGCAGCTCGTGGAGATGATGGGCGGGCGCATCTGGCTCGAGAGCGCGGTGGGCGAGGGAAGCACCTTTCACTTCACCGCCCGGCTCGCCTTGCAGCAAGACGTCGCGCGCCTCCCAGCGAACCTCTCGACGCTGGCGGGACTTCGGGTGCTCGTCGTCGACGACAGTGCGACGGTCCGGAGCATCCTCGTGGACATGCTGAAGACGTGGTCCGTGAGCGCCGTGGCGGCCGATGGCGGCGCGGCCGGGCTGGCCGCCCTGCGCGAGGCCCACGAGGCAGGGCACCCGTTCGCGCTCGCCCTGGTCGACGCCAAGCTACCCGAGATGGACGGCTTCGAGGTCGCTCGCCGGGTGCTCGACGAGGCGGGCCTCGGGCAGACGAATGTGATCCTCCTCACCGCGTTGAACAGACCCGATGAGGCCGCGCGGTGTCGGGCCATGGGCGTCTCGGGCTGTTTGACGAAGCCCGTGTCGGCGTCGGCCTTGTTGGAGGCGATCCAGACCGTCCTCCGCACGGGGCCGGGTGAGACATCCGTCGAAGGAGTCGCGGGGCGGGAGCCGACGCGAAAGCCGCTCCGGGTGCTCGTCGTCGAGGACAACCCCACGAACCGGCGCATGTTGACGGTCCTGCTCGAAACGCGCGGACACACGGCCGTGCCGGTGGAGGATGGTCTCCAGGCCATCGCGGCGCTCCAGGTCGCGTCCTTCGACATGGTGCTCATGGATGTCCAGATGCCACGGATGGACGGGCTCACCGCGACGGCCGGCATCCGCGCCTGGGAGAAGGGCACCGGCAGCCGCCTGCCGATCATCGCCCTGACGGCCCATGCCATGAAGGGAGACCGCGAGCGATGCATCGCCGCGGGCATGGACGCGTACGTGTCGAAGCCGGTCGATGCGGAGGAGCTCTTCAGCGTGATCGCGTCCGTCGTCGACGGCGCTCGCGGCGCGCCGTCCGACGACACGGGCATGTCGCCGGACGCCGCGCTGGACAAGATCTTCTGGGAGGACAGGGCGCGGATGGTCGAGACGTTGAGGTCCGCGCTGGCAACGAGAGATGGAAGTGCACTCGAGAGCGCGGCCCATCGCTTGCGGGGCGCCCTCATGGCGATGGCTGCGCCCGGTGCTGCGGCCGCGGCACTGTGTCTCGAAGAGATCGGACGCGAGCAGGACTTCCGTTCCGTGGCCGAGGCGTGGGCGCGCCTGACGAACGAGCTCGATCGCCTCGAACCCCGGCTCGCTGCGCTCAGCGAGCGGGCGGAAGAGGAGACAACGAGTTGAGCGAGCCGATCCGCACGCGCGTGCCCGGCAACCCGTGTGCCGAGGCGGCGCTCCGCCAGGCGAGGCACGCCATGCTGGAGGCGGCGCGCGCGAAGGCGGAGTTCGTGGCCAACGTGAGCCATGAAGTCCGCACGCCGATGACCGCGATCCTCGGCATGACCGACCTCGCGCTCGAGACGGAGCTGACGGCCGAGCAGCGCGAGTACCTGACGGCCGTCCGGTCGGCGGCCGACGAGCTGCTCGCCCTGCTGGAAGACCTGCTCGACTTCTCGGCCCTCGATGCCTGCCGGCTGGCGGTGCAGCGTGTGCCCTTCAGCCTGCGCGAGAGCGTCGGGGACTCCGTCCGCACCCACGAACCCCGGGCGCAGGACAGGGACCTCGCGCTCACCTGCGAGATCGCGCCGTCCGTTCCCGACGCGGTGGTGGGCGACCCGAGACGCCTGCGCCAGGTGATCGAGAAGCTCGTCGACAACGCGATCAAGTTCACCGCGCAGGGCGGGGTGGCCGTGCGGGTGGACGCCGAGGTGGCGGCGGACGAGGTGCTCCTCCACTGCAGCGTGGCGGATACGGGCATCGGGATCCCGCGCGAGCAGCAGGAGACGATCTTCGAGCCTTTCGTCCAGGGCGACGGTTCCGCCACCCGGCGCTATGGCGGCACCGGCCTCGGGCTCGCCATCGCCTCGGACGTCGTCCAGCTGATGGGCGGCAACATCTGGGTGGAGAGCGAGGCGGGCCGAGGAAGCACCTTTCACTTCACGGCGCGCCTGGCGCAGGAGCCGCTCTCGCCGCCGGCACCGGACCGCAGACCGGCTCCGCTCCGCGGCGGCGCCGGCGGCCTTCACGTCCTCCTCGCCGAGGACAACGCCGTGAATCGCAAGGTGGCCGTCCGGCTGCTCGAGAAGCGCGGCCACACGGTGGTCGCGGTGGAGGACGGCCGGCAGGCGCTGCGCGCGCTCGATGGCGAGCGGTTCGACATCGCCCTGATGGACGTGCAGATGCCCGAGATGGACGGGTTCGAGGCGACGGCCGCGGTGCGGGCGCGCGAACGCGTCGAGGGCGGCCACCTGCCGATCGTCGCCCTCACCGCCTATGCGATGAAGGGCGATCGCGAGCGCTGCCTCGAAGCCGGCATGGATGCGTACGTCGCCAAGCCGGTGAACGCAGATGAGCTGTTCGCCACGCTCGAGCGGCTCGTCCCCGGGGCCGGGCGATGAGACACGGCCGTCTGGTCGGTGCCGTGGCCGGCATCTCGTGGCTGGTCGCCGTGGCCGCCGGCCTCGCCGTCCTCTGGAGCTACGAGAACGCTCCGGGCATCCCCGCCACACCTCCCGACCATTGGCCCGCCGCCAGCAGTCTCCGCCGCCTCCCCGGGGTCGCGACGCTGGTGATGCTCGTGCATCCGCGCTGCCCGTGCTCGCGCGCGAGCCTCGAGGAGCTCGACCGGCTGATGGCACACATCCCCGGCGTGCTCCTCGCGCATGTGGTCTTCGTGAAGCCGGCCGGGCTGCCGGAGGACTGGGAGCAGACGGACCTGTGGCGCCGGGCCGCCGCGATCCCGGGCATTTCTCTCACGCGTGACGACGGCGGCGCCGAAGCGCGGCTGTTCGGCGCCGCGACCTCCGGCCAGACCGTGGTCTATGACGGCGACGGGCGCCTGCTCTTCGGCGGCGGCATCACGGCCGCGCGCGGACACGAAGGTGACAACGCGGGGCGCAGCGCCATCGTCTCGCTGCTCGCCAGCAGAGAGGCGGCGCCGACGAGCACGCCGGTCTTCGGCTGCTCTCTGCTCGGGACTCAGGGGGACGGCTGAACCATGCCCAGCGACCTCGATGAGCTGACCGCGCGACGGTCCGCGGAGATCTTCCGCGCGCACCGCCAGCGCATCTACGAGCTGACGGATCGGCTCTTCGCCGGCCTCATGCTGTTCCAGTGGGTCGCGGCGATCGCGGCGGCTTACTGGGTCTCCCCGCTCACCTGGGCGGGCGCGGCGAGCCGCACCCACCTCCACGTCTGGGCGGCGGTCTTCCTCGGCGGCGCGTGCACCTTGTTTCCGGTCGGCCTGGCCGTCGGGTGGCCTGGAAGGGCCTTCACGCGGTACGCCGTCGCGTCCGGGCAGATGCTCATGTCGGCCCTGCTGATCCACCTGTCCGGCGGCCGCATCGAGACCCACTTCCACGTCTTCGGCTCGCTCGCCTTCCTCGCCTTCTACCGCGACTGGACCGTCTTCGTGCCCGCCACCCTGCTCGTGGCCGCCGACCACTTCCTGCGCGGCGTCTACTGGCCGCAGTCGGTCTACGGGCTGCTGACCCCCTCACCGTGGCGCTGGCTCGAGCACGCGGCGTGGGTGGCGTTCGAGGAGACCTTCCTCATCAACGCCTGCCTGCAGAGCGTCCGCGAGATGTGGGACATCGCGCGCCAGCGGGCCGAGCTGGAGGTCGCCCGCCAGAAGACCGAGCAGACGGTCCTCGAGCGCACGGCCGAGCTCAAGGCGAGCGAGGAGCGCTTTCGCCTGCTCAGCGCGGCCTCACCGGTCGGCATGTTCCGGACCGACGCGGAAGGCCGCGGCGTCTATACGAACGCGCGCTGGAGCGAGATCGCCGGCGTCAGTGCGGAGGAGGCACTGGGAGACGGATGGCAGCGCGCCGTCCATCCAGACGACCGCGCCGCCGCGACCGCGGGCTGGATGGCGGCGGTACGCGAGCAGCGCGAGGACGAACGCGAATTCCGCATGCTGACCCCGCGGGGGGAAGTACGCTGGGTCCACGTGTGCACCAAACCGATCGTCTCCGAGGACGGCCGGGTGACCGGCCACGTCGGCACCAGCGAGGACATCACGGCGCGCCGGCGCGCCGAGGCGCTCCAGGCCGGCCAGAAATACGTGCTCGAGCTGCTCGCCACCGGGGCGAGCCTCGCCGACGTGCTCAGCGCCCTCGTCCGCACCATCGAGGAGCAGGCGCCGGGGATGCTGTGCTCGGTCCTCTGCCTCGACGGCGAACGGCTCCGGCACGGCGCGGCGCCGAGCCTGCCGGAGGACTACAGCCGGGCGGTCGACGGCCTCACGATCGGCCCCGCCGCCGGCTCCTGCGGGACGGCGGCCTACCGTCGCGAACGGGTGATCGTGGACGACATCGAGCGCGATCCGCGGTGGGCGGAGTTTCGCGACCTCGCCCTGCGACACGGCCTGCGCGCCTGCTGGTCGGAGCCTATCCTCTCGGCGAGCGGCCAGGTCCTCGGGACGTTCGCGAGCTACTATGGCGAGGCACGTTCACCCACGGACGACGAGATCGCGCTCATCGAAGGCGCCGCGCAGCTCGGCGGCCTCGCCATCGAACGCAAGCGGGCCGAGGCCGAACTGGCCGAGGCGCGCGACCAGGCGCTCGAGGCCGCGCGCCTCAAGTCGCAGTTCCTGGCCAACATGAGCCACGAGATCCGCACCCCGATGAACGCCATCATCGGCATGACGGACATCGCGCTCGAGACGAAGCTCGACGGCGAGCAGCGCGAGTGCCTCGAGACCGTCAAGCTCTCTGCCCGGTCGCTGCTCGCGCTCCTGAACGACATCCTGGACTTCTCGAAGGTCGAGGCGGGGCGGCTCGATCTGGAGCGCGTCACCTTCAGCCTCCGGGACACCCTCGGCGACACGCTCAGGACGCACGCGCTGCAAGCCCACGAGAAGCGCCTCGAGCTCGCCTGCGACGTCGCGGCCGACGTGCCGGACGGGCTCGTGGGCGACCCGGGCCGGCTGCGGCAGGTGGTGGCCAACCTGGTCGGCAACGCCATCAAGTTCACCGACCAGGGCGAGGTGGTGGTTCGCGTTCGAGCGGAGGAGCTGACGGCGGGCGACGTCGCGCTGCACGTCACCGTCAGCGACACGGGGATCGGCATCCCGGGCGACAAGCAGGAGAGGGTCTTCGGCGCCTTCGTCCAGGTCGACGGCTCGATGACCCGGCGCCACGGCGGCACGGGCCTCGGACTCGCGATCGCTTCCCAGCTGGTCGAGCTCATGGGCGGCCGCATCTGGGTCGAGAGCGTGCCCGGGCGCGGCAGCAGCTTCCACTTCACCGTACGCCTCGAACGGACGGCCGAGGACGGCGCTCGCGACGACGGGCTCGACGCCGCGGCGCTGCGCGGCCTCCGGGTCCTGGTCGTGGACGACAGCGCGACGAGCCGCAGCATCCTCGTCGACATGCTCGCGGCATGGGGTCTCCGGCCCGATGGCGTCGCGGCCGGGACGGAGGCGCTCGCCGCCCTCGGCTGTGCGCATGCCGACAGCGCGCCGTACAAGCTCGCGCTGGTCGACGTCGAGATGCCGGACATGGACGGCCCCGCGCTCGTCCGCCGCGTGCGCGATGAGCCGCCGCTCGCCACCACTCCCGTCGTCCTGCTCGGCGCGCCGGGCCAGCGCGCGACGGGCGGCCCCGAGGTCGAGGTGGCCGGCTATCTCACGAAGCCGGTGGTCGCTTCGCACCTGCTCGAGACGATCCAGGCGATCTGCCACGGGCCCAGGCGGGACGCCTCACCGCGACCGGTCGTGGCGACGAGCCGGACGCCGCTGCACGTGCTCCTGGCCGAGGACAACGCCGTGAATCGCAAGGTGGCTGTCCGGCTGCTCCAGAAGCGCGGCCACACGGTGGTCGCGGTCGAGGACGGCAGGCAGGCCGTGCGCGCGCTCGACCGCGAACGGTTCGACGTCGTCCTGATGGACGTGCAGATGCCCGAGATGGACGGGTTCGAGGCGACGGCCGCGGTGCGGGCCCGCGAACGCGTCCAGGGCGGACACGTGCCGATCGTCGCCCTCACCGCGCATGCGATGAAGGGCGACCGCGAGCGCTGCCTCGCGGCGGGCATGGACGCCTACGTGTCGAAGCCCATCGAAGCCGAGGAGCTGTTCACGACCCTCGAGCGCGTCGTGCCGGGTGACGCGCCAGCGAGCGTGGTCGTGCTGCCCCATACCACGAACGGGGACATCCTCGACCGCGCAGCCCTGCTCGAGCGCACCGACCACGACCCCGAGCTTCTCCTCGACATCCTGAACGCCTTCCGCGAGGACAGCGCCAAGCTGCTCGCCGAGATCCGCAACGCGCTCGCCCGGCGCGAGGCCCGCGCCCTCGCCCGGCCCGCGCATACCTTGAAGGGCGCGCTCGCGACCCTCGCCGCACGTGCGGCGGCCGAGGCGGCGCGCCGCCTCGAGAGCGTCGGCCGAGCCGACGACCTCGGCAGCGCCGAGGAGGCGTGCGCGGCCCTCGAGCGCGAGCTCCAGCGGCTCGAGCCCGAGCTGGCCGCCGTCGGCAAGGCAGAGGCCTCGGCCGCCGCGGGCTGAGCGCCTCCCGCAACGCCGGCTTCTCGCCCGGCGGGAACACGCTTGGCGTGCGCGGGCCACTTCGACGCGCGGCTTCCCGACCGGCCTTTGATGCTCTAGCATCTGATGCATGCGCACCACATTGGACATCGATGAGGACGTGCTCCGAGCCGCCAAAGAGCTGGCCCGGCGGGAAAAGAAGACCGCCGGCGTGGTGATCTCCGAGCTGACACGCCGCGCCCTCACCACGCCGCCGGCAGCTCGCGCGCGCGAGCCCAAGGCACTGCACGGCGTCCGGCCATTCCCGAAGCGC